>VBCQ01000233.1 GCA_005882155.1 Betaproteobacteria bacterium | reverse complement strand
GAGGTGCATCAGGCGGTAAAGCGGGCGGTGGAGACGGCGTTGGCGGTGCCGCAGGCGGGGGATGTCATCGGAGCGGCCGCGCCCCTCACCCCTGCCCTCTCCCCAGCGGGGAGAGGGAGTTACGCTGAGCGCGCGCAGGGGTCGCTCGGCTTGCAGCAGATGGCGACGCTGTATGCGCGCGAGGAAGCGCCGCTGTGGGACGCGCGGCCGGTGGCGAGCGTCGATCAATCGAGTCGTGACGACTGGCCGCTCGGGCGCGCGATCGCGCAGCTCGCCGGCATCTACGTGCTCGCCGAAAACGCGCAGGGGCTCGTCATCGTCGACATGCATGCGGCGCACGAGCGCATCGTTTACGAGCGGCTCAAAGCCAGCCTCGTCGCGGCGACGATCGAAGCGCAGCCGCTGCTGATCCCGGCCACCTTCAGTGCGACACCGCAAGAGATCGCGACCGCCGAGGCGCAGGCCGCGAACCTGCGCACGCTCGGGCTCGACATTTCGGCGCTGTCGGCCAGGGTGCTCGCCGTGCGCTCGCGCCCCGCCGCACTCGCCGGCGGCGACGTGGTCGAGCTCGCGCGCAGCGTGCTCGCCGAGCTGGCGCAGTACGACGCGAGCAGCGTCATTGAGCGCGCGCAGCACGAGATCCTGTCGACGATGGCCTGCCATGGCGCCGTGCGCGCGAATCGCCAACTGGCGCTCGACGAAATGAATGCGCTGCTGCGCGACATGGAACGCACCGAACGCGCCGACCAATGCAACCACGGCCGGCCGACGTGGCGGCAAATCAGCGTGCGCGAGCTCGATGCCTTGTTCTGGCGCGGGCGATAAAGAGAAACTCATGGCCACGACGATCAAGCTGAAGAAGCCCGCACCCGGCAGCACTGAGCCACGCGCGCCGCGCGCGCCGGTTCGCGGTGCCGGCTCGGCGCCGCGCAGGCGCCCGACCTTGTCGCAGGCGCAAGCCCAGCGCGCCGAGCGCGAGGCGCGTTATCAAGAGCAATTGCGCCAGCGCTTTGGCGACAAGCCGCGCGACGATGCGCCGCGCAAGCCGCGTCCTACTGCGCCACCACCGGCGCGGCCGCGCCAGCATCCCGAGCCGCGCGCGATCGAACATGCCGAGGTGCCGGGCAGCATGCGCCTGTCCAAGCGAATGAGCGAGCTCGGCATCGCGTCGCGCCGTGAAGCCGACGAGTGGATCGCCAAGGGCTGGGTTCGCGTCGACGACCAGGTCGTCAGCGAGCTCGGCTCGCGCGTCGTCCCGGGGCAGCGAATCACCGTCGACGCGAAGGCCAAGTTTCAGCAGGCGCAGAAGGTCACGGTGCTGCTGAACAAGCCGATCGGCTACGTCAGCGGCCAAGCCGAAGACGGCTACGAGCCCGCGGTCGTGCTCGTCACGCCGAACAACCAGTGGCGCGACGATCGGTCCGGCACGCGATTTCTGCGCGAGCATCTGCGCGGCCTCGCACCTGCGGGTCGACTCGACATCGACTCGGTGGGCTTGCTCGTGCTGACGCAAGACGGGCGCATCGCCAAGCAATTGATCGGCGAAGACAGCGAGACCGAGAAGGAGTATCTCGTTCGCGTGCAGACGCTCGATGGGCAGCCGCTGCCCGACGGCCAGCTCGCGCTGCTGAACCACGGCCTCGAGCTCGACGGCGAAGCGCTGCGGCCGGCGCAAGTCGAGTGGGTCAACGACGATCAGTTGCGCTTCGTGCTGAAGGAAGGCAAGAAGCGGCAGATCCGCCGCATGTGCGAAGCGGTCGGGCTGAAGGTGCTCGGATTGAAGCGCGTTCGCATCGGCAAGGTGATGCTGGGTGACTTGCCGGTCGGTGCGTGGCGCTATTTGCGGGGCGACGAGAGCTTCGTGTAGCGCCAAAACTTCCGTTCGGGCGGCGCGGCACTTCGACAAGCTCAGTGCGAACGGGTTTTGGTGGGCCCTTCCTTCGATACCTCAGGGCGAACGGACTTAACTGAACCGTCATCAACGCGCCGCGTCGGCCACGTCGAGCGAGCGCGCGACGCTCGCGAGCTCGTCGCGGTTGAGGTCGGACACCAGCCAATACGTCATTCCGCCGCGCGCATGGTGAGCCACGTTGAAGCCGCGCTGAGTCGCTGTTTGCAAGCGATCGTCAGCGTGCGACGAAGGCCAGACGAAGACATCGATGATGTGATCGCGCTGGCGGTACACGAGCGCTGCGACCGGGTGGCCATCGAGGTAGTCGATGCGCCCGCCGACGAACACCATGCCGGGAACACGAAGCTCCTGCACCGGCGGCGAGAAATCGAGCCGCGATGACAGCCATGGCTTGACCGTGTGCCGGTCCGACGACGCGACGTCGACGAGACGCTGCGACAGCGTCGCGCGAACATGGCTTGCGATGGCGTCTTGCAGCACGCGCTCGTCGTGGCTCGGCCAACTCAGCATGAGGCCGAGCCCCCAGGCCAGCAGCGCGACGAACGTGAGCGACAGCGCGAGCGGGCGCCACGCGAACCAGCGCGACAGATCGCGGCGCGCCGCCGGTCGCTCATCCACCAGCTGTCCGAAGATTCGCGAGCGCAGCGCCGCCGGCGCCGCATGGTAGTCGGCTTCGCGGCGCACCGCCGCGCGCAGCCGCTGCAGGCCCAGCACCTCGGCCTGCAGCCGCGCGTCGTGCACGAGCTGCGCTTCTATCTCGAGCTGGCGCGCGAGGTCGAGCTCGCCGTCGACGAAGGCATTCAGGCGCTGCGATTCGAGTTCGGGCTTCATCATCACTTCACTCCCGCCTGCGGCGAGCGCGGCACCGTGCGCAGCACCGGCCGCGCCCCGGGCTCCAAGGCCTCGCGCATCAGCGCACGCGCTCGCGCAAGGCGCGACATCACGGTGCCGATGGGGATGTCGGCGATGCGCGCGATGTCCTTGTACGACAGGTCTTCGAGCTCGCGCAGCACCAGCACTTCGCGGTAAACGATCGGCAGCGCGGCGATGGACTGGTTGATCAGCGCGCGGTCGGCATGGCGCAGCGCGACGGCCTGCGGCTCGTCGCTGGCGGGTGCCGCAGTCTCGATGCGCGGCTCGCCATCGTCATCGTCGAAGCTCACGACCTCGGCCGGCCGGTTCTCCTTCAGCCAGGTGTAGCAGGTGTGGCGAACGATTTGCAGCAGCCACGGCCGCACCTGCTCGCCGCGAAACGCGCTGAAGTAGCGCAGCGCGCGCAAGCACGCGTCCTGCACGACGTCTTGCGCGTCGTGCTCGTTGCGCGTCAGCCAGCGCGCGAGGTTGTAGGCAGCGTCCAGGTGCGGCAACGCGAGCGACTCGAAGCGGTGCCGGCTCTCGCGCTCGTTCGTGATCTGACCTGAGTCCTCGCTCGGATTCATCTCGTGCATACCGATGGCGATATCGGTTTATTCCCGATTCCCGAGCGAATTGCTCCACCTGGAATTTATTTTTCTCGGCGCCGGTATTCCCTGCAGGCCCCTGAAGGAGATTCGCATGGCCCCCATCGATCGAAGAGACTTTTTGCAGCTCGCCGGCATCGGCGGCGCGGTGTTCGCATCCGGCCTTGCCGGTGCCGCGAGCGCGGCCGACGATTTCTACTTCGTGCAACTGTCGGACACGCACTGGGGTTTCGAAGGCCCGCCGAACCCCGATGCGAAGGGCACCTTGCGCAAGGCGGTCGATGCGGTCAATGCGCTCAAGCAGACGCTCGACTTCGTCATCTTCACCGGCGACCTCACCCACACCACCGACGACGCACAGGAGCGGCGCCGCCGCATGGCCGAGTTTCGCGACATCGTCGGCGCGATCAAGGTCAAGACCGTTCGCTTCATCCCGGGCGAGCACGACGCCTCGCTCGACCGCGGCGCCGCATTTCAGGAATTCTTCGGCCCGACGCGTGGCTCGCGGCCGATCTGCAGCGCCAAGCGAAAGACGCGCGCATCGTCGTCTTCACCCACCGGCCGCTGTTCGACCTCTACCCGCAATGGGACTGGGCGACGCGCGATGGCGCCAAGGCGGTCGACTTGCTGATGCCGCATTCCAACGTCACCGTGTTCTACGGCCACATTCACCAGGAGCATCACCACATGACGGGGCACATCGCGCACCACTCGGCGAAGTCGCTGATCTTTCCGCTGCCGGTCGCCGGCTCGCAACCGAAACGCACGCCGCTGCCATGGGACCCGGCGCAGCCGTATCGCGGGCTCGGCTTTCGCGAAGTCGAGGCCGAGACGAAGGCAGCCTCGTACGCGATCACCGAGCTGCCGATTACGGCGGCCTGAGCGATGGACGCCATCATCGGCAGACGCGCCCTGCTCGGCGCGGCGGGCGCACTCGCGCTCGGCTCATGGGCGGCGTTCGCGCTCGCTCAGCCGCGCGAGCGCGTCATCAAAATCGTCGCACGCAAGTTCAGCTTCTCACCGGCGCAGATTCAGCTGAAGAAAGGCGAGCCCGTGGTACTCGAATTCACCACGCTCGACGTGATGATGGGATTCAAGGCGACCGACTTCGGCGTTCGCACCGACATCGTCCCCGGCCAGATGCGCTGGCTCGCTGGCGAGCGCGAGCATTCCTGAACAGATGCTCGAGACGAGGCTGAGCAAGAGCACAGCCTTCCGCAGCATCGTCGATTCGCCGAGACGGATGTAGCGAATGGTCATGAGACGCTCCCCACTCAACGAGGCCTTCGGAGTTTGACCGGCTTTGCGTATCAGCATAGACGAAGCGGCAGCCGATCATGGAAAACGTGGCTGCCGCCGGTCGGCGTGCCGCGCCATCGCGGCATTAGGGATGGGAACTCGGCGCGCACCGACTATCTTTCGGTGGTCGGTGTCGCTGCCACAAAGCGAGCGCCGCATCGTTGCGCCGGGTTTGCGCGCAAACCGGACGTTCGTCCTTTACCTTGGGAGCTCACCATGCCTGCACCGAAATGCTGCTTCGACCACATTCTTCCGCGTGATCTGCTGCGACCGCACAACACCGCGGCGGGCCCGGGCGGCCGCACGCGTGCCATAGCGCCCAAGGGGAAGAGCTGGATCAACGGTTCGACGTTGCGTGTGCGCTTCATCGGCGGCACAGCCGCCGAGCAGGCCACGGCACGCGAACAGGCGGCTTGGTGGTCGGCGGTGGCGAACTTGAAGTTCGATTTCAACAACGCGCCCGATGCCGAGATACGCATCAGCTTCGACGAGAACGACGGCGCCTGGTCGACCATCGGCACCGACGCCCGCAGCGTCGCGTTCAACCAAGCGACGATGAATCTGGGCTTTCTCGACGGTGGCACTGCCGCACACGAGTTCGGACACGCGATCGGCCTTGCGCACGAGCACTCGAGCCCGCTGGGCGGCATGGAGTGGAACAAGCCGGTGGTGCTGCGAGACCTTGCCGGCTCGCCCAATTTCTGGGACGAGGCAACCGTGCAGCACAACGTGTTCTTCAAATACTCGATGGACCAGATCAACGGCACGGCGTTCGACCCCGACTCGATCATGCTGTATGCCTTCCCTGCGGAGTGGACGCTCAACGCCGTGTCCACCCACGCCAACGACGTGTTATCGAAGCTCGACAAGGAGTTCATCGCCGGCGCCAAGATGTACCCCAAGACGCAGCCCGGCTTGCCCGCCGCCGTCAACCTGACCGTCGGTGCGCCGCGCCTTGAAGCGGACATCGGCAAACCGGGCGAGGAAGATCTGTTCCGCTTCCACGCCGACACCGACGGCGTGTACGTGATGGAGACCCGCGGCCAGACCGATGTCTACATGAAGCTATTCGGCCCCAACAGCCCCACCGCCCTGCTGGAAGAAGACGACGACAGCGGCTACGGTCTCAACCCGCGCATCTCGGCGCGGCTGATGGCAGGCGATTACATCGTGCAGGTGCGCCACTACGACCGCAGCGCCGGCACCGGCAAATACGGCATCACCGTGAAGCAGCGTTAGGTCAACCGCTCGCTATGATCTCCGACTGAAACGGCGGGGACCGGCCGGTCCCCGCCGGTCTCGCCCATTGCGCCGATCGACACGGCGTTGGAACGGCAGATCCAGCAATGCAAATTGACTTTCACCATGCAGTGACTTACGTGACGACTCGCCTGGGCGGGCTCAATCACGAGGAAGCATGCACCGTCGCGCACGCGGCCCAGTATGTCGACGACGCGACAACTGACGGCCCACTCACCTTTACGACGGGCGAGCGCTATGTGCGCGTCACGTCAGCCCACAAGACCTTCGATTTCAGGATCAACCGCTTCCACGCCGACACCGACGGCGCGTACGTGATGGAGACCCGCGGCCAGACCGATGTCTACATGAAGCTATTCGGCCCCAACAGCCCCACCGCCCTGCTGGAAGAAGACGACGACAGCGGCTACGGTCTCAACCCGCGCATCTCGGCGCGGCTGATGGCAGGCGATTACATCGTGCAGGTGCGCCACTACGACCGCAGCACCGGTACCGGCAAATACGGCATCACCGTGAAGCAGCGTTAGGTCCACTGCTCGCTATGATCTCCGACTGAAACGGCGGGGACCGGGCGGTCCCCGCCGGTCTCGCCCATTGCGCCGATCGACACGGCGTTGGAACGGCAGATCCAGCAATGCAAATTG
>VBCQ01000232.1 GCA_005882155.1 Betaproteobacteria bacterium | reverse complement strand
TATGCCAATAACCGACCATGCTGGCGAGCAAGTCGGGCCGGCGCAGGAACGGCGAGTCGGCGAGCGTCGCGCCGCCGAGCACGAAGTGGTTGCCGCCGCCGGTGCCGGTGAGGCGGCCGTCGAGCATGAACTTCTCGGTCGACAGCCGCGTCTCGTGCGCCGCCTGGTAGAGGTGCGTCGTCTGCTCGACGAGCTGCTCCCAGCTGTGCGCCGGATGGATGTTGACTTCGATGACGCCGGGGTCCGGCGTGACCCGCAAGCTCGCGAGCCGCGGATCCTTCGGCGGCTCGTAGCCTTCGAGAATCACCGGCAGCTTCATCTCCTGCGCGGTCGCTTCGATCGCAGCGACGAGCTCGAGATAGTCGTCAAGCGCGGACGCCGGCGGCATGAAGAGATAGAGCCTGCCATGGCGCGGCTCGGCGCACAGCGCGGTGCGAACGATGCCCGTCGCCGACTCAAAGGGCTTGATCTTCTTTCCCTCTCCCGAGGGTGAGGGCGCGGTGGATGAAGTGGAGTCAGTCGTAAAGCGCAGCCGCTTGTACGGCGGCAACGGCGGAAAACTCTGCGACGGCTCCGGCGGATGAACCCACGGATAGTCGGTCGCCTTGACCCACGGCTGCGAGTCGAGCGGCAACCGATAGCCCATCGCCGAGTCGCCGGGGATCAGGAAGCATCGCTCATCACGCAGGAACCAGGGCCCACTCTGCCAGCGGGCCGCATCGCTCGCCTTCACCGTCTCGTTGCGGCCGATCGGCAGCACATGGCCGACGACCTTGTCGAGGCCTTCGGTGAAGACCTTGCGCAGACGCGCGCGCTCCAGCGGGTCAGCGAGACGCGAATCGAGCGGGTCGACGTTGCTCGGCAGCTTGCGCTCACGCCACAGGTAGTACATCGTGTCTTCGTAAGCCGGGAAGACGTATTTCGCCTCGACGTGCATGCGCTTCGCGACGCCGGCCAGAAATTCGCGCGCCTGCCGCTCGGTGACCGCATCGTCCTCGTGCTCGCTCGCGAACAGCGCGGGGTCGGACCAGATCGGCTCCCCGTCTTTGCGCCAGAACAGGTTCAGCGACCAGCGCGGCAATTGCTCGCCGGGGTACCACTTGCCTTGTCCGTAGTGGAGCAGGCCGCCGTCGCCGTATTTGGCGCGCAGCTTTTCCATCAGGTCGGCGCTGAGCAGCCGCTTGGTCGGGCCCATCGCCTCGGTGTTCCATTCGTCGCCGTCGCGGTCGTCGACCGAGACGAAGGTCGGCTCGCCGCCTTGCGTGAGGCGCACGTCGTTCTTGCGCAAGTCGGCATCGACCTGATGGCCGAGCGCTTCGATCGCCGACCATTGCGCGTCGCTGTACGGCAGCGTCACGCGCGGCGCTTCCCAGATGCGCGACACGCTCATGCGGTGTTCGAACTCGGTCTCGCATTCTTCGAGTGCACCGGTCACCGGCGCGGCCGACGACGGCTCGGGCGAGCAAGCGAGCGGGATGTGTCCTTCTCCGGCGAGCAGGCCCGAGGTCGGGTCGAAGCCGATCCATCCGGCGCCGGGCAGGAACACCTCGCACCACGCGTGCAGGTCGGTGAAGTCGACCTCGGTGCCGCTCGGCCCATCGAGCGATTTCACGTCGCTCTTCAGCTGAATCAGGTAGCCCGAGACGAATCGCGCGGCGAGGCCCAGATGGCGCAGCAGCTGCACCAGCAGCCAGCCCGAGTCGCGGCACGACCCGCTCGCGCTGACGAGTGTCTCTTCAGGCGTCTGCACGCCGGGCTCGAGGCGGATCAGGTAGGCGATGTCTTTCTGCAGTCGTTGGTTGAGCTCGACCAGGAAGTCGCTGGTCTGGCGCTTCTTGCGCGGGATGCTGTCGAGGTACTTCTTGAACGCCGGTGTCGCGGCCGCCTTGACCATGTACGGTGCCAGCTCATGCGCCAACGACGCTTCGTACTCGAACGGAAAATTCTCCGCCGCAGGCTCGAGAAAGAAGTCGAACGGGTTGAGCACCGACATCTCGGCCACGAGGTCGACCTCGATGCGGAACGACGTGGTCTTGTCGGGGAACACCAGCCGCGCGAGGTAGTTCGACTGCGGGTCCTGCTGCCAGTTGATGAAATGCTTTTCGGGCTCGACCCGCATCGCGTAGCTCAGGATGCGGGTTCGCGAATGCGGCGCCGGGCGCAAGCGCACGACCTGCGGGCCGAGGGCGATCGGCCGGTCGTAGCGGTAGTGGGTCACGTGGTTGAGCGCGACGTGGATGGACATGGGGATTCCCCGCTTCAGTGGGTGGCTCGGATCGCTGACGCCGGCCTGCGGCCGGCATGACTTATCGCCGCCGCCGACCTGCGGCCGGCATGACTTATCGCCGACGCCGACCTGCGGCCGGCATGACTTATCGCACCGCTCCCCCTGCCCCCCTCCGAGAGGGGGTTCCAGCATGTTCGACGGCTCCCCCAAGTCCCCCTCCAAGAGGGGGACTCCAGCTCGAAGAACGAAACACCTCGCGTGCACTCGATCGTCATCGCCGCAACGAGCGCCTCCAAGGCCGCAGCCGGCCGGCTGGCCGGCTCGTTATCCATGCTGGAAGCCCCCTCTTGGAGGGGGCGCGGGGGAGCTGTACGTTAAGCCCGCGCCGGCCAACGGCCGGATTTCGACGCGCACGCGCATCGACTCCTTGCCGCCGCCTGAGCGCACGCCGCGGATCGGCAGGCACGCGGCGTAATCGGGGCCGACGGCGAGGCGCACATGGCGCTCGTCCATCAGGCAGCCATGGGTGATGTCGACGCTGAGCCAACGGCGCTCGGCCATGTCGATGCAGACATCGGCCCACGCGTGGCTGGCCAGCACCGGCGCATCCTCGGCATAGAAATATCCGCTGACGTAGCGCGCCGGAACGCCATGCGAGCGACACGCGGCGATGAATACATGCGCCTGGTCCTGGCACACGCCGCCGCCGAGCGCGAGCGCCTCGACGGCGTTGGTCGTCACCGTCGTGATGTCGGCACGATAGGGAACGCGTTCGCGCACCGCGGCGGCGAGCGTCAACAGGCTGTCGGCGTTGACACCTTTCGCCAGCGGCCCTCGGCCCAGATCCGACAGCGAGCGATGAAACGGCGTCAGCTCGGTCGCGCGCAAGTACATCTGCGGCGGCGGCACACCGCTCGCGTCGATGAGCTCGGGCGACGCGTGCGTTTGCACCGCGCCGATCGCGCGGATCACGCCGCGATAAACGCGCCGCGCAAAGCTCCAGGTGTGCGCATGATTGCCGTAGCCGTCGCGCTCGGCGAACAGCGTTCCCGGCGCATGCAGGGCCCAGTGCAGAACAGTCTGATGCGCGCTCGGCTCGGGCGTCAGGCGCACCGATTGCAATGCATAGCGCAGCGGCGCGCTGTACTCGTAGTGCGTCTCGTGATGGATGCTGAGTTTCATGCCTCGACCGGCACGAGGAAGTCGCGGCTGATGCCGACACCCAAAGTCGCCACGCGCTCGAGGAACTGCGTCAGGAACGCATGCAGGCCGGTCGCGAGAATCTCGTCGATGCGGCCGTATTGCAAGTCCGCGTTCAAGCGCCCGGCGCGACGCAAGGTCTCGCTCGATTGCTCGTTCGCGACCATGCGCAGATTCGACAGCACCTCGTGCATGCAGGCGGCCAGCGAGCGCGGCATGTCGGGCCGCAGGATCAGCAGCTCGGCGACCTTCTCGGGGCGGATCACGTTGCGATAGGCCTTGCGGTACACCTCGAAGCCGGAGACCGAGCGCAGGATCGCCGACCAGTGATAGAAGTCGTATTCGAGGTCCTTGCCGTTGCCGCTGTTCGCGCCGCCCGCGCCGTTGCCACCGTTTCCGTTCGCACCGAAGAACTCGCTGTTGACGGCGTGGAACTTCACGTCGAGCAGCCGCGCGGTGTTGTCGGCCCGCTCGAGGAAGCTGCCGATGCGCAGGAAGTGAAAGGCCTCGTCCTGCAGCATCGTTCCCACCGTCACGCCGCGCGACAAATGCGAGCGGAACTTGACCCATTCGAACGCGGTGCCGGGGTCCTTCAGGAACGCGCCGGTCGACACCATGCGCTGGAACTCGAGCCAGGTCTGATTCTGCGTTTCCCACACCTCGGTGGTCAGCGTGCCGCGCACCGCTCGCGCGTTCTCGCGTGCCGCCATCAGGCAGCTGCGAATGCTCGATCCGTTGTTCGGGTCGCTGACCATGTAGTCCATCACGCTGCGCGCATTGATGGTGCCGTAACGCGCGGCGAAGTCGCCGCTCAACTCGGAAATGCTGAGCAGACCCTTCCAGCCCTTTTCGGCGGCGTCCGCGGATTGCGGAAGCAGCGCGGTCTGGTAGTTGACATCGAGCATCCGCGCGGTGTTCTCGGCTCGCTCCATGTAGCGGGCCATCCAGAAGAGATGATCGGCGGTGCGCGACAGCATGGTCAGGCCTCCAGTACCCAGGTGTCCTTGGTCCCGCCACCCTGCGACGAGTTGACGACGAGCGAGCCCTCTTTCAGCGCGACGCGCGTCAGCCCACACGGGACCATCTGCACGGTCTTGCCGCTCAGCACGAAAGGCCGCAGATCGATGTGGCGCGGCGCGATGCCGCTGTCGACGAAGGTTGGGCAGGTCGACAAGCTCAAGGTCGGCTGCGCGATGTAGCCCGATGGGTTGGCTTCGAGTGCCCTGCGGAAGTCGGCGATCTCGTCCTTCGTCGCTGCCGGCCCGACCAGCATGCCGTAGCCGCCGGCGCCATGGACTTCCTTCACGACCAGGTCGGGCAGATGGTCGAGCACGAACTTCAGGTCGTCGGCCTCGCGGCACAGGTAGGTCGGAACGTTATTGAGGATCGGCTTCTCGCCGAGGTAGAACTCGATCATCTTCGGCACATACGGGTAGATCGACTTGTCGTCGGCGACTCCGGTGCCGATCGCGTTCGACAAGGTCACGTTGCCGGCGCGATAGACGCTGAGCAAGCCCGGGCAGCCGAGCGTCGAATCGGCGCGGAACGCGAGCGGGTCGAGGAAGTCGTCGTCGAGCCGCCGATAGATCACGTCGACCCGCTTCGGCCCTTGCGTGGTGCGCATGTAGACGAAGTTGTCCTTGACGAAGAGGTCTTGTCCTTCGACGAGCTCGATGCCCATTTGCTGCGCGAGAAACGCGTGCTCGAAGTAGGCGCTGTTGTACATGCCTGGCGTCAGCAGCACGACGGTCGGGTCGTTGACCGCCGCCGGCGCGACCGCGCGCAAGGTCTCGAGCAAGAGGTCGGGGTAATGCGCGACCGGCGCGACGCGATGCTGGCTGAACAGCTCGGGAAAGAGCCGCATCATCATCTTGCGGTTCTCGAGCATGTAGCTCACGCCGCTGGGCACGCGCAGGTTGTCTTCGAGCACGTAGTAGCTCGCGCTGCCGTCGGCGTTGGCCGCGCGCACGATGTCGATGCCGGCGATGTGCGAGTAGATGCCGCCGGCCACATCGACACCCATCATCTCGGGCCGGTACTGCGCGTTCTTGAAGATCTGCTCGGCCGGCACGACACCGGCGCGAATAATGTCCTGCGCGTGGTAGACGTCGTGGACGAAGCGGTTCAGTGCCGTCACGCGCTGGCGCAGCCCGCGCTCCATCTCGCTCCATTCATGGGCCGGGATCACGCGCGGAATCAGGTCGAATGGAATCAGCCGCTCGGTGCCCGAGCCGTCTTCGTCCTTCGCGCCGTAGACGGCGAAGGTGATGCCGACGCGGCGGAAGATCATCTCCGCCTCTTCGCGCCGCGAGCGCATCACGTCGCCGGGCTGCTCGGCGAGCCAGCGCTTGTAGCCGCGGTAGTGCTCGCGCACCGTCGTCGGCGTGGCTTGCATCTCATCGAAGCTCGGTCTCATCGGCGCCTCTCTCCTCGGGCTGAGGTTAGCAAAATCCAGGCCACGCGAGCCGCCGCGTTACGGCGCTCCCGCCTCGATCACATGGTGCCAGTAGCGCCGCGCGACGTCACGCTGGCAAACACCCTGCCCCTCGCCGCGCCCGCGCCACTGCCAGGCGCCGCAGCCCGGGCTCGCGAAAACGGTGATGCCGCGCTCGCGGTAGCGCGCCAGCACCTCGGCCGCCGGATGGCCGAAGCGGTTGCGGTAGCCGGCCTGGAATACCGCCGCACCGGGCTGCACCGCATCGAGGAAGGCCGCGGTCGACGAGGTCTTGCTGCCGTGGTGCGGCACGACCAAAACGTCGCTGCGCAACGCGTCGCCGAGGCGCTCGACAAGCGCCGCTTCCTGCTGGCGTTCGATGTCGCCGGTCAGCAAGGCGCTGCCCGACACGGCGCTGCTGATTCGCAGCACGCACGACATCGCATTCGACTTGAGTGCGAGGTCATAAGCGTCGGCGCTCGGCTGCAGCACTTCGAAGCGCACGCCGTCCCAGTCCCAGGCTTGAGCCGAGACGCAGCGCGACTGTTGCGCGATGGCGGCGAGCAACGGGTGGCCGTCTTCCAGCGAGCTCGACAAGTCGCCGACCGCGATCCCGCGCAGCAGCGCACCGGCACCTCCGACATGATCGAGGTCGCGGTGGCTCAGCATCAGCGTGTCGATGCGCGGCTCGCCGCGTGCACGCAACAGCGGCAGCAGAATGCGCTGACCGGCGTCGCTGTCGCGCGAGTACTGCGGGCCCGCGTCGTAAACGAGCAGGTGGCTGTGCGTGCGCACCAGCACCGAAGTGCCTTGGCCGACGTCGACGGCGAGCAAGTCGAACCGGCCTTCGGCCGGCGTGGCGAGCGGCGGCAGCAGCAGCGGCAACGCGAGCGGCAGCGCCAGTGCGCGCAGCCGCCACGGGATCGGCATGACGAGCAAGGCCGCGGCGATGAGGCCGGCGAGCTGCGCCCAGCCAGGCGCCACCGGAACCGTCCACACGGCGCCGGGCAGCCCTGCGAGCCACGCCAGCATCGCGCACAGCCACTGCACCATCCACGCGCCGAGCCACCACAACGGCGCGATGAAAGACCCGAGCAAGGCGAGCGGCGTGATGACCAGCGTGACGAGCGGAATCGCGACCAGGTTGGCGATGAAGCCGACGACCGAGACTTGCTGGAAGAAGACGAGCGTCAGCGGCGTGAGACCGATCGTCGCGATGACCTGCGTGCGCAGCTCGCCATGCAGATGACGCCCCGCCGGCAGCAGCCAGCGGCGCCAGCCGACGCGAGCGGGTTCGGTTGTCGGCTCGTCGCTGCTCGCTCGATGCGCGACATCCGACCCCATCAGCAAGCCGACCGCGACGAACGACAGCCAGAAGCCGGCTTGCAGCAGGGCCCACGGGTCGAGCGCGGTGACGACGACGGCGGCTGCGAGCAGCACCAGCGGCCAAGGCCAGCGCCGCCCTGTTGTCTGCAGCAGCGTGACGGTCGCGAGCATCCACACGGTGCGTTGCGACGGCACGCCCCAGCCCGAGAACACCGCATAGCCCAGCGCTGCGGCCAAGCCGCCCCAACGCGCCGCCTGCTGTGCCGGCAGCCAAGCCATTGCGTGCGCGCTGCGCCGCCACACCGCCGCCAGCAGCAGCCCGGCGAGCCAGGCGAACATCGTGACGTGCAGGCCGCTGATGCTGACCAGGTGCGCGATGCCGGTGTTGCGAAACAGATCCCAGTCTTCGCGCTCGATGGCCGATTGGTCGCCGACCGCGAGCGCCGCCAGCACACCGGCGGCGCGTCGATCGCTGACCGTCGCATCGATCGCATCGCGCACGCGCTGGCGCCAGCGCTCGATGAGATGGCCGGCCGAGCGGTCGAGCAGCTGCGCGGGTGCGTCGCGCACATA
>VBCQ01000237.1 GCA_005882155.1 Betaproteobacteria bacterium | reverse complement strand
ACGCGCCGGCGCAGCTCGCCGCTGCCGGCCTGCTCGACGCATCGGCAGTCGAGCCGCTACGGCGCATCCGCGAATACAACCCGCTGCTGTTCGACTTCGTGCTGAAGCGCCATGCGCGCATCGGTTCGGCGCGCTGGCCGGCGAGCGTGTTCGAAACTGCAGCTACATTGCGCACGAGCCGCGTCGACGGCGACGGAGGAACCTCTTGACCGACCACGAGCACCCCAACCAGTTCGCGCTGCTGCGCCAGCGCCGCTTCGCGCCGTTCTTCTGGACCCAGTTCCTCGGCGCCGGCAACGACAACCTGTTCAAGTTCGCGTTCACCGTGCTGGTGACGTTCCAGCTGCAGGTCGCTTGGCTGACGCCGCAACAGGCCGGGCTGTGGATCGGCGCGCTCTTCATCTTGCCGTTCCTGCTGTTCTCGGCCACCAGCGGGCAGATCACCGACAAGTACGACAAGACTCGCGTCATCCGCTTCGTCAAGGGGCTCGAGATCGCGATCATGCTGCTCGCGGCGTGGGGCTTCTGGAGCAGCAACGTGGTCGTGCTGCTCGGCTGCGTGTTCCTGATGGGGCTGCACTCGACGCTGTTCGGGCCGGTCAAGTTCGCCTATCTGCCGCAGCACCTCAACGAGCGCGAGCTGACCGGCGGCAACGGCATGGTCGAGATGGGCACCTTCGTCGCGATCCTGCTCGGGCAGGTCGCCGGCGGGCTGCTCGTGGCGATCCCCGAGGTCGGCCGCCACTACGTCGCGTTCGCGTGCGTCGGCGTCGCGCTGCTCGGGCGGGTCACCGCGCAATTCGTTCCGGCGTCGCCGTCGGTCGACCCGGAGCTGCGAATCAACTGGAATCCGGTCAGCGAGACTTGGCGCAATTTGAAGCTCGCGCACCAGAACATCGTCGTCTTCCGCTCGCTGCTGGGCATTTCGTGGATGTGGTTCTTCGGTGCGGTATTCCTGGCGATGTTCCCGTCGTTCGCGAAGGAAGTGCTGCACGGCGACGAGCAGGTCGCGTCGCTGCTGCTCGTCGTGTTCTCGGTCGGCATCGGCGTCGGCTCGCTGCTGTGCGAAGTGCTGTCGCGCCGCCATGTGGAGATCGGGCTGGTACCGCTCGGCGCGATCGGCATGAGCGTGTTCGCGATCGACTTGTACTTCGCCTCGCGCGCACTGCCGAACGCAGACGGCCTCGCGCTCGCCGAGTTCGTCGGCCGCAGCGCGCACTGGCGGGTGATGGCCGACCTGGCGCTGCTGTCGTTGTTCGCCGGCCTGTACAGCGTACCGATGTACGCCTTGATCCAGCTGCGCTCGCAGCCGAGCCACCGCGCCCGCATCATCGCGGCCAACAACATCCTCAACGCGCTGTTCATGATCGTCAGCGCGATCGGCGTCGGCGTGCTGCTGCAATTGGGCTTGACGATTCCCGAAGTGTTCCTCGTCGTCGGCGTGCTCAACGCGCTGGTCGCGAGCTACATCTTCCTGCTCGTGCCCGAGTACCTGCTGCGCTTCGTCGCGTTCGTGACGACACGGCTCGTCTACCGCTTCAAGGTGCGCGGCGACGAGCACATCCCGCTAGCCGGCCCGGCGATCCTCGTCTGCAACCACGTCAGCTTCGTCGACGCGGTGCTGCTGATGGCGGCGAGCCCGCGGCCGATCCGCTTCATCATGGATCACCGCATCTTCCAGGTGCCGGTGCTCGGCTGGCTGTTCAAGCTCGCCAAGGCGATCCCGATTGCGCCGCAGCGTGACGATCCGGCCGTCTACGCGCGAGCGTTCGCCGAGGCGCGACGGGTGCTGTCCGACGGCGATCTGCTGTGCATCTTTCCCGAAGGCGTCATCACCCACGACGGCGAGCTCGGCGAGTTCAAAGGCGGCATCATGAAAGTGCTGGAGACGAACCCGGTGCCGGTGATTCCACTCGCGCTGCAGAACCTGTGGGGATCGTTCTTCTCGCGCGTCGACGGCGCGGCGATGAAGCGGCCGTTCCGCCGCGGCCTGTTCAGTCCCGTCGGCGTCGTCGCGGGGCATCCGGTCGCGCCGGCTGCGGTGACACCGGCGGTGCTGCGCGAGCGGGTCGGCGCGCTGCTGGCCAGTTGAAGCGCCGCTGCGAAACAATCGCGCGCCAGGAGGAGACCCGATGGCCCAGCCCTTGAGCCGAGCCGCGATATTGCGTATCGCACCGTTCGCGCTGTTCATGCTGCTGCTCGCGCTGCGCGGCGCGCTGCCGGCCGACGGCGCACTCGACCCGCGGTGGGTCTACGCGTGGACCGTGGTGCTCGTCGGCGGCGTGCTGCTGTGGTTCGGGCGCGAGTACGGTGAATTCGCTGCGCAACTGCTTCCCGACGCACGCGAGACGCTGCTCGCCATCGCAGTCGGCGTCGTTGTGTTCGTGCTCTGGATCCGGCTCGACGCACCGTGGATGCGCCTCGGTGAAGCGACCGCCTCGTTCAGGCCGGTCGATGCGCAGGGCGCGCTGCAATGGCCGTTGATTGCCGTGCGCTGGGTCGGCGCCGCGCTGCTGGTGCCGGTGATGGAAGAGCTGTTCTGGCGCTCGTTCCTGATGCGCTGGATCGAAAGCCCGCAGTTCGAAACCGTCGTGCCGCAACGCGTCGGCGCGAAAGCCATCGTCCTTTCGACCTTCGTCTTCATGCTCGCTCACACGCTGTGGCTCGCCGCCATCATCGCCGGCCTCGCCTATGCGTGGCTGTATGTGCGCAGCGGCAAGCTGTGGCTGCCGGTGATCGCGCACGCAGTGACGAATGGGGTGTTGGGGGTGTGGGTGGTGGTGACGGGGAATTGGGGGTATTGGTGAAGCGATTGCATCTTGTCGAAAGGCCGCCACCCGGTTAATATAACAACCGTTCTAACAAGGCATGCGCCATGCAAACCCTCAAGCTCACCCAAATCGGCAACTCGGTCGGCGTCATCTTGCCCAAGGAAGTCCTCGCTCGATTGAAGGTCGAAAAAGGCGACGTCGTGTACGTCACCGAAACGCCGAGCGGTATCGCGCTGACTCCGTATGACCCGAGTTTTGAAGAGCAACTCGAACTCGGCCGCGAGTTCATGCGCGAGTACCGCGATAGCTTCCGCGCGCTCGCCAAATGAAGTGGCGCTGGATCGATAAGCGGCTGCTGTTGATCCTTCACGACGAGAGCCTTGCCGAGCACGGCGGCAAGGCCGGTATGCGCGATGAAGGCCTGCTCGACTCAGCGCTTGCGCGTCCATTGAATCTCGTTGCCTACGGCAAACCCGACGACGCGGCGCTCGCCGCGTCGTACGGCATCGGGCTCGCAAAGAATCACGCATTCGTCGACGGCAACAAGCGCGCGGCCTTCCTCGCAGTCGGTTTGTTCTTGGGCTTGAATGGATATCGGTTGACGGCCTCCCAAGCTGAGGCGACGCTCGCGATGTTCAGCGTCGCCGCCGGAGAGGTCAGCGAGCCCGAATTCGCTGACTGGCTGCGTAAGAACAGCGCGCGCCGCTAGTGTCTTAAACCCCGCGCGCCCGATCGGCCCTGAACCGCGCCGCGAACACCGCGAACTCGCCCACCTCGAGCGCATCGCGCACCTCGCGCATCAAGTTCACGTAGAAGTGAAGGTTGTGGATGCTCGCGAGCATCGGCGCGAGCATTTCGCCGCAGCGGTCGAGGTGATGCAGATAGGCGCGCGAGAAGCCGGCGCAGGCGGGGCAGGTGCAGCTCTCGTCGATCGGCCGCTCGTCGGTCTTGTAGCGCGCATTGCGCAGGCGCAGGTCACCGAAGCGGGTGAACAAATGGCCGTTGCGCGCGTTGCGGGTGGGCATCACGCAATCGAACATGTCGATGCCGGCGGCGACACCGTCGAGCAAGTCCTCGGGCGTTCCGACGCCCATCAGGTAGCGCGGCTTGTGCGCGGGCATCTGCGGCGCGACATGCTGCAGCACGCGCAGCATCTCGGGCTTCGGCTCGCCGACGCTCAGGCCGCCGATCGCATAGCCGGTCAGTTCGAGCGCAGCGAGCCCAGCGAGCGACTCATCGCGCAGATGCTCGTGCATGCCGCCTTGCACGATGCCGAACAGCGCGTTCGGATTTTCGCCGCGCTCGAACTCGTCGCGACAGCGCTGCGCCCAGCGCAGGCTCAGCTGCATCGACACGCGCGCTTCGTCTTCAGTCGTCAGGTGACCCTTCGTTTCGTACGGCGTGCATTCGTCGAACTGCATCACGATGTCGCTGTTGAGCAGCCGCTGGATCTGCATGCTCAGCTCGGGCGTGAGGAACAGCTTGTCGCCGTTGACGGGTGACGCGAACTTCACGCCTTCCTCGCTGATCTTGCGCATCTCGCCGAGCGACCAGACCTGGAAGCCGCCGCTGTCGGTGAGGATCGGCCGGCGCCAGTTCTCGAAACGATGCAGCCCGCCGAACTGCTGCAGCACGTCGAGCCCGGGTCGCAGCCACAGGTGGAAGGTGTTGCCGAGAATGATCTGCGCACCCATCGCTTCGAGCGACGACGGCATCACGCCTTTGACGGTGCCGTAGGTGCCGACCGGCATGAACACCGGCGTTTCGACGACGCCGTGGGTGAGCGTCATGCGGCCGCGCCGCGCGAGGCCTTCGGTGTTCAGCAATTCGAACTTCAGCATGCGCGGAATTGTCGCCGAGCCGCTACGATGGCCGCCTCGCGCCGCACCGGAGTCGTCCATGAAACTCGCCCGCATCCGACTCGCAGCCAGCCTCGTCGCATCGCTGATCCTCGCGAGCTGCGAAGTCCAAGCACCGACGCCCGCGACCCGCGATGCGGCGATGCTGCGCATCGACACCGTCGTTCGACAACCTCTACGGCCTCTTCCCCGGCGCCGACGGCATTGCCAACGCAACGCCCGAGCAAGCGACGCAGATCGATCACGACGGCACACCGCTGAAAGAGCTGATCACCTTCGGCAGCGACGGCCGGCCCGACCCGAGCTTCCCGCGCATGCCGAACAAGCCGTTTCGCATCGACGCGCCGCCGGTCAGCCGCACGCTCGACCAGCTGGTGCCGAGCCCGATCCATGCGTTCTTCCATCATCGGGAGCAGATCAACGGCGGCAAGAACAACATGTTCGCCGCGATGTCGCAGGTCGGCGGCTGGACGATGGGCTACTACGACGGCTCGGCGTTTCGCCTCTGGCAATGGGCCCGCGACTACACGCTTGCCGACCGCTTCTTCATGGGCGCGTTCGGCGGCTCGTACCTGAACCACCAGTACCTGATCTGCGCCTGCGCGGCTCGGCATCCGAACGCGCCCGAGCGCATGCGCGTCGTGCTCGATGCGGACGGCAGGCTGACGAAAAAGCCCGGGTCGCCTTCAGCGAACATCGGTGCGGTGCAAGTCGTCAGCAGCGGCGGCGGTCAGGTGATGTCCGACGGCCTGTCGGTCAACACGTCGCAGCCGCCGTACCAGCCGAGCGGCATCTCGCCGGCTGAAGGCGGTGCGCTCGCCTTCGCCGACCCGCAAGGCACACCGGGCAGCGGCGAGCCGGCGCCGGCGCAAACCGCGCGCACGATCGGCGACACGCTGTCGGCCAAGGGCGTGTCGTGGACCTGGTACGCAGGAGGGTGGAACGCCGCGCTCGCCGACGGCCGCCAGCCGCCGTCAGTGAAGCGCCGGGTCATCTACACCCGCGACGAAGGCAGCCCGATCTTCCAGCCGCATCATCAGCCGTTCAACTACCACGCGCGCTTCGCGCCCGGCACCAAAGACCGCGAGCAGCATCTGAAGAATGGCGACGATCTGCTGCGCGATATCGCTGCCGGCACCTTGCCCGCCGTCGCGTTCTACAAGCCGGCCGGCCGCTACACGCAGCACCCGTCGTACACCGACGTGAAGAGCGGCGACCAGCACATGGCCGATGTGCTTGACAAGCTGCGCGCCAGTCCGCAGTGGAGTCACATGCTCGTCGTGTTGACCTACGACGAGAACGGCGGCTACTGGGATCATGTGCCGCCGCCGACCGGCGCCGGCTGGAGCGATCGGCTCGGCCCCGGCACGCGCGTTCCGGCGCTGCTGATCGGGCCGATGGTCAAGCGCGGCTTCGTCGATCACACGAGTTACGACACCGGCTCGATCCTCAAATTCATCACCCGTCGCTTCGACCTCGAGCCGCTCGCCGGTGTGCGCGAGAAGACCGGTGATCTGAGCGGCGCACTGCAGCCGTAAGAGCCGCTACGGCGCGCGGCGCGCGAGCAGCATCGCGTCGCCGTAGCTGAAGAAGCGGTAGCGCTGCGAAACCGCGTGCGCGTACAGCGCCTTCACGTGCTCGAAGCCGGCGAACGCGCTGACCAGCATCAGCAGCGTGCTCTTCGGCAGATGAAAGTTCGTGACGAGTGCATCGACCACGCGGAACTGAAAACCCGGCGTGATGAAGATGTCGGTCTCGCGTGCGCCGGCCTCGAGCGTGCCCGAGCGTGCCGCCGACTCGAGCGCGCGCAAGGTCGTCGTGCCGACCGCGACGACGCGCGCGCCGCGTGCTCGCGCCGCGGCAATCGCATCGACTGTCGCGCTGCCGACTTCGAACCATTCGCTGTGCATCTTGTGTGCGGCGAGGTTCTCGCTGCGCACCGGCTGAAAGGTGCCCGCGCCGACATGCAGCGTGACGTGAGCCTGCCGCACGCCGCGCTCGGCCAGTGCAGCGAGCAGCGCAGCGTCGAAATGCAAGGCCGCAGTCGGCGCGGCGACGGCGCCGGGCCGGCGCGCGAACACCGTCTGATAGCGCCGCTCGTCGTCGGCCGTGTCGGCGTGGCCGATGTAGGGCGGCAGCGGCACATGGCCGAAGCGCTCGAGCAGCGCGAACGGGTCGGACGGAAAACGCAAGTGGAACAGCGACTGCTCGGGGCCGCCGCGGCCGAGCACCTCGGCGCTGAAGCGCGCGCCGTCGGCCGCGTCGAAATGCACGATGCTGCCCGGCTTCGGCGACTTGCTCGCGCGCAGATGCGCGAGCACTTCGTTGTTCGTCAGCACGCGCTCGACGAGCGCCTCGACCGCACCGCCACTCGCCTTCGCGCCGAGCAGCCGCGCTTTGATGACCTTGGTGTCGTTGAAGACGAGCAGGTCGCCCGGATTCAGCAGTGCCGGCAGGTCGCGAAACACGCGGTCGACCGGCGTCTCTCCGCGACCATCGAGCAAGCGCGACGCACTGCGCTCGGCCGCAGGATGCTGCGCGATCAGCTCGGCGGGAAGCGCGAAATCGAAGTCAGCAAGGGTGAGGGTTCGAGACATACAGCGTCAGGCTGGACCGACCTGAACGGGCAGTAAAGAGCGCAGGGCAGAATTGTTCCATGTCCGCCGCGCCTGCTTCTTCGTCTGTACCCGACTCTCCTGTCGCGAAGAATCTGAAGTCCGCGCCGCAGCGGGCGATGGAAAAGCTCGGCCTCTTGCGCGACATCGACCTCGCGCTGCATTTGCCGCTGCGCTACGAAGACGAAACGCGACTGTCGCCGATCGCCGAATTGCGCGACGTTCGTCGTGCACCTCGCCGACGATCGCGGCGACGAGCTGGTGCTGCGCTTCATCCACTTCTATCCGTCGCACCAGAAGACCTTCGCAAGCGGACACCGCGTTCGCGTGCGCGGCGAGGCGCGCGGCGGCTTCTTCGGATTGGAGATGATCCACCCGAGCTTTAAGAGCGTCGACCCTGATACGCCGCTCGCTACCGCGTTGACGCCGGTCTACCCGAGCAGCGCCGCGCTGCCGCAGGCGTACTTGCGCAAGGCGGTCGCAGCGGGCTTGCAGCGCGCCGACTTGTCGGAGCTGCTGCCCGCACCCTGCGTGCCGCCGGGTCTGCCGACACTGCGCGAGGCGCTGCGCTTTCTGCATCATCCGGCACCCAACGTGTCGCTTGCGACCTTGGAAGATCGCAGCCATCCGGCGTGGCAGCGGCTCAAGTTCGAAGAGCTGCTGGCGCAGCAGTTGTCGCAATTGCAGTCGCGGCGCGAACGCGAGGCGCAACGCGCGCCGCGCTTCGACGTTCGCGGCGGCGGATTGCAGGAGCGGCTGCTCGCCGAATTGCCGTTCGCGCTGACGCCAGCGCAGCGCCGTGTCGTCGAAGAGATTGCCGTCGATTTGCAGCATGAGACGCCGATGCACCGCCTGCTGCAGGGCGACGTCGGCTCAGGCAAGACCGTCGTCGCGGCGCTCGCGGCAGCGATCGCGATCCAGGCCGGCTGGCAATGCGCGCTGATGGCGCCGACCGAGATCCTCGCCGACCAGCATTTCCGCAAGCTCGTCGGTTGGCTCGAGCCGCTCGGTGTGGGTGTCGCGTGGCTCACCGGCAGCCGCAAAGGCAAGGGCCGGCGCGAAATGCTCGCGCGTGTCGCGTCGGGCGCGGCGGGGCTGGTGGTCGGTACCCATGCCGTCATTCAAAGCGAAGTCGAGTTCGCGAAGCTCGGCCTGGCGATCATCGATGAGCAGCATCGCTTTGGCGTGCAGCAAAGGCTCGCGCTGAGAAGCAAGCTCGACGAGCAGGCACTCGAGCCCCACATGCTCATGATGTCGGCCACGCCGATTCCTCGCACGCTCGCCATGACGCTGTTCGCCGACCTCGACATCAGCACCATCGACGAGTTGCCTCCGGGCCGCACGCCGATCGTCACCAAGGTCTTCGCCGACACCAAGCGCAATGCGGTGATCGCGCGAATTCGCGACGAGGTCGCACAGGGCAAGCAGGTGTACTGGGTTTGCCCGTTGATCGACGAGAGCGAGCATGTCGACTTGCAGAACGCGACGGCAACGCATCAGCAGCTGTGCGACGCGCTGCCGGGTCGCATGGTCGGTCTGCTGCATGGCCGCATGCCGGCGGCCGAGAAGACGGCAGTGATGTCGCTCTTCACGAGCGCTCAGATGGCGGTGCTGGTGAGCACGACCGTCATCGAAGTCGGCGTCGACGTGTCGAACGCGAGCGTGATGGTGATTGAGCACGCCGAGCGTTTCGGCCTGAGCCAGTTGCATCAGCTGCGCGGGCGCGTCGGCCGCGGCGCGGTCGCGAGCGTCTGCGTGCTGCTCTACACCGGGCCTTTGTCGGACACCGGCAAGGCGCGGCTGAAGGCGATGGTCGAAACGAACGACGGCTTCGAGATCGCGCGCCGCGACCTGGAGATCCGCGGCCCGGGCGAATTCCTCGGCGCACGCCAGTCGGGCGCGCCGCTGCTGCGCTTCGCCGACCTCGCGACCGACCAGGCGCTGGTGCACAGCGCGCGCCGCGCCGCCGAGCGCATGCTCGACGAGCATCCCGCGGCGGCCGACCGGCATGTCGCG
>VBCQ01000236.1 GCA_005882155.1 Betaproteobacteria bacterium | reverse complement strand
TCTGTACCAAAGCACGGGCTGCGGCGAGCTCGGCATCACTGAACCGGATCCGGCTCAGTGTTCTCCGGCTGCATCGGCGTGAACTTGCTGAGGTCGACCGGTTCCTTGTCCTCGACCTGCTTCTTCGTGAGCTCGGAGAGGTAGGTCGTCAGCCCCATCGCCGATGTGCTGGCCGCGTCGGACACCGCGTCGGTGACCGCCGGCGCGGCTGCCGGCGCCGAGTTCGAACCGCCTCCACCGCAGCCGGACAGCAAGGCGACCGACGAGAACAGTCCAATCAATGTGTGCTTGTTCATGGCGGCCTCTTTACTTCGAGCCGGGCAGCGGCGTGTTGAGGTACGGGAACCCCGGCAGCAGCGGCACCACTGCCTGGTCGACCGCGTCATGCAGCTTCAGTGACGTGGCACCGAGCGGCACATTGGCCGGCTTGCATTCGGCGCCGAGCCCGAGCGCATTGGTGTCGCCGTTGACCATGCACAGCCCGCCCATCACCGCGACGAGCGACACGTCGACCACGTCGTCCTTCGGGCGGCGCCCGTTCGGAAAGCCCGCGTTGTCGCCGCTCAACACGCCGAGACGGCCCTGCGATGCCTCGGGTGTCGGGGCGATGCTGGTGTTCAGGCGCAGCATTTCGGAGGGCGTCACCGTCGCCGGCTGGTTCAGCGTCTTGATGCCGGTCAGGAAGGTCGTGACGAGGTCGGTGCGCGGCAGGTTCTTCGGCGCAATGCCGGGCAGGTTCAGTGCGATCTCGAGCAGAGCGGGCAGTGTCGGGTTCGTCACGTAGTCGGCGAACTGCGCGTCGTCCTTCGGCTTCGAGCCGTTGAACTTGTCCTTGTCGGGCAATCCGATTACGACCTCGTTGACGAGCGGCATTCCGAGGCGCGAGACCTGAGTCCACGCACCGCCGGCCACCGCCGTCGTCTGCAGACCGCTCTTGGGCTTCGGGTCGAGCAGCGTGCCCTGACGCAGGCTCGCGGTCATCCAAGCGCCGATCACCGGGTCGGTCGAGCCTGCGGCGACCAGGCAGCTCTTGTGAACCTCGAGCGCGAGCGTCGTGATGTTTTTGTCGTCGAGCACGTTCTCGCCGGCGTTGATCAGCGCCGGGTCGGTGATCACCGAAACCGGTGCGTTGACGAGGTCGAAGATCGTCCCGAGATTGACGGCGAACGCTTCGCGCCGTTGGCCGACGAAGACCTTGCCCGGTATTGCGCAGCCGGGAATGTTCACCGTGTAGATGTGCTTGGCGGCATAGCCCGCGTAGTCGGGGATGGTCTTGACGCCGATGTTGTCGACCGGCTTGTCGAAGGTCGCGCTGCCGCCCGACGCGTTGGTGATCGCCGCGCGCTGGCCGGTGCGACGATCGCCGCGCATCACGTCGACGGTGTAGGTCTCGGCGACGTTCAGCGCCGCCGAGTGCACGTCGGTGACCGCGCCGGCTTGGGTCAGCGGGATCGCGACGTTCTTGTCGCCGATCGGCAAGGTGATCCCGTTCAGCTTGTTCTTGAAGCGGAACTGGAACGTGATGTCTTCCTTCGCGTCGCCGTTGTTGTCGATGTGGATTTCATACAGCGCGTTCGGGTCGAGCTTGAAGAAGTTCGGGCCGCCATACGCGTCCTGCAGCGGCAGGTAGTTGGCGATCATCGTCACGTAGCCTTCGCGTCCCGGCTCGTAGCTCGCGAACATGTACAGGTCGGTCCCGTCGACCTTCGGTTGGGTGGTGATGAACGGCGCCTCGCGGTGGCTCGACGCCTGTGCCGGCGACACCAGCACTCCGGCGAAAGCGGCGCACAAGGCCGCCACGATGGGCAGCACGCGGCCCGGTTGAAATCGATGGTGGGTCATGGTCTGTCTTCCTTCCGGCTTGATCCAATGTGGGCTGGCCGGCCTCGCCGTTGGCGGAGCCGATCACGGGCACCGTTCGCAATCGAATCGGTGTCTGTGGGTGCCTTACGCAGGCAGTGCCAAACCGGATGCAAGACGAATCGTCAGGGCGCGGACGCAGCCCGCATCGCCTTCATGCGCTGCTCGAATTCCTGGCGCAAGTCGCGCCGCGCCTTGGCCGCTTCGAAGCGGCGCAGCTGGTCGGCCGTGACGGGCACCAGCGCCGGCACCGGCACCGGACGGCGCTCATCGTCGGTCGCGACCATCGTGAAGAAGCAACTGTTGGCGTGGCGCAGCGACTGCTTCTGGATGTTCTCGGCGACCACCTTGATGCCGATCTCCATCGACGTGCTGCCGGTGTAATTCACGCACGCCAAGAAGGTCACCAGCTCGCCGACATGGATCGGCTGGCGGAACATCACCTGGTCGACCGACAGCGTCACCACGTAGCGCCCGCAGTAGCGGCTCGCGCAGGCGTAGGCCACCTGGTCGAGAAACTTGAGGATGGTGCCGCCGTGCACGTTGCCGCTGAAGTTGGCCATGTCCGGCGTCATCAGCACCGTCATCGTGAGCTCGTGGTTGGACAGGTTCATCGTCGGGGTCTCGCGGTGGAACTTCATCCCCAGTATGACGGCGCCGACATGCATCCGATGTGCGGGGTCGCGCGTATACCGGCCACAACAAGAATGAGCCTGTCCGAGGAGCAGCAGATGACCGACCTCAGCGACGACGACGAAGCGCTGTGTGCCCTGGTCGCGCGCGTGGCGCGATCCGACCAATCGGCACTGGCGCAGCTCTATGACGCGACCGCATCGCGCGTCTACAGCCTCGCGCGCAGCGTCACCCGCAATCTGCAGTGCGCCGAAGACGTCACCGAAGACGTTTACTGGCAAGTCTGGCGCCAGGCGCTTCGCTTCGATCGACACCGCGGTCCGGTGATGGCATGGCTGCTGACGCTCGCGCGCAGCCGTGCGCTCGACCATTTGCGCCGCGGCGACCCTGCCGTCACCCACCCCGAGCCGGCGACGCTCGTGAGCGACGACGGCGACGTGCGTGCCAACCCGAGCCAGCAGATCGCCGACCACGAGCGCGACCTGACCTTGCGTGCCGCAATCGCCCAGCTCGAGCCGCTGCCGCGACAGTTGCTCAGCCTCGCCTTCTATCGCGGCCTGACGCACGACGAAATCGCGCGCCAGACCGCGTTGCCGCTCGGCACGATCAAGTCGCACATTCGTCGCGCGCTCGCGAGCTTGCGCGAGGCGGTGACGCTATGACCGCCCACCGCTTTGATGTATCGACACCGGCCCAGGCCATGCGCCACCGCCTGCTCGCGCGCGTGCAAGCAAGTCACGAGCACGAGAGTCAGTTCCTCACGGTCCGGCGCGACGCCGTGCCGTGGCAGCCGCTCGACGCGCAGTCGCGCATGCAGCCGCTGGCGCAGACGGTCATCGCCATGTCGTCGCTCGTCGATCTGTCACGCCATGCGCGGCTGCCGCCACCGAGAGGCGCCTACAACCTGTGCGAATGGGTCGTGCTCGAAGGCAGCGCCACGCTGGTCGGCCAGGCCCTCGCCTGCGGCGACGCCGCGCGCTCCCCGAACGACGACATGCATGCGATGCGCGCCGGCGCCGATGGCGCGCGACTGTATCTGCGCTGCAGTCGCGTCGACGATCCGCCAGCCGAGGTCCTTCGCGTGAGCACGCTGGACGACACCGACTGGGACGACTTCTGCCCGGGCGTTCGAATCAAGGCCTTGTGGGAAGGCGGCGCGCGCCGCACGGTACTCGTTCGGATGCGGGCAGGAGCCAGCGTCAAGGCGCACGCCCACGCGCTCGAAGAGGAATGCATGATGCTCGCGGGCGAGGCCTTCATCGGCGACACCTTGCTGCGCAGCGGCGAGTACCAGCTGGCGCCGCAGGGCAGCCGGCACGGCGAAGTCAGCACCGATGTCGGCGCCGTGTTCTTCGTGCATGGGTCGCTCGACCCCGCCGCCTACGCCTGATCAGGGCAAGGCACGCACCTCGATCGCCGACGCGCCGCTGACCCACGCCGCGAACTCGTCGCGCAGGCGCTCGCTGTCGCCCACCGCGCGCGTCCACACCGTCATGCGAGCGGCGTCGTCGTCGCCGTAGTGCTTGAAGTCGTTGCGGTCGGGCAGCTTCTGGTTCGGCAGCGTCTTCACCCACTCGGGGTTCGGCGCCAGCACGATCACGTTGTCGAGATGCTCGGTCGCGCGGTGCCGGCCCTTGAAGGCCTTGTCGAGCCAGCCCGGAATGACGGTCTTTTGAAAGTGCGGGTACAGCACCAGCCCGTCGTGCATCGACGCGTAGTTCAAATGCAGGTGGTAGTCGGTGATTCCGCCGTCCCAGTACGCACCGAGCGGCGCGCCCGGAATGTCGTGCACCGCATCGAGCCAGAACGGGATCGAGCAACTCGCGAGAATGCTCGGCTGCAAGTTGCTTCGGTCTAGCGTCACCGTGTGCGTTCGATAGTCGTGCAGATGCAGCGGCATCGGATCGCGCGAGTCGGAAAAGATCACGCGCTCGAGCCAGCCGCCCATCGCCTTGCGGCTCACGACGTTGGCGGCGAATGCGCCGGCGTAGCCGAGCGGCGTTCGCAGCCGACCCTGGCGGCGCAACACATGGCGGCCGCGGCTCGTGAACACATGCAAGCGGTAGCGCGGATGCGCGAGCACCTGGTCTTCGCGCCCGCCGAAGCGCTCGGCCAATTTCGCGCCGAACACTTCGCTGACATGGCGCGCCTTCGGCTGCTGGCCGCTCGCGTGCTCGTAGGTCTGGTGGATGTAGTCGTGCGCCATCTGGGCGAACGCGGCGGCCGGTGCGTGAAGGCACGCGCTCGCCATGCGCCACGCGCCGATCGATGCGCCGACCAGATGCACGGTGTGCGTGCTGGCCGCCAGCCACTCGCCGAAGATGAACTGATCGAGGTGATTGAGCACCAGCCCCTTCGGCCCGCCGGCCGCCGCCGGGATCACCCGCACGTCCTGCGGCCGCAGGCCTTGCTCGCGCAGTTGTTGGCGGGCGCGTGGTCCGGCGTAGATCTCCAGCGCGTGCATCGGGTCGTTCTTAGCCTTGCTTGATGACCCCGCAGGCGATGCGTGCGCCCGAGTTGCCGGTCGGCTGGGTCTTGTAGTCGTCGGGTGCGGCGTGGACGATAAGCCCGCGGCCGACCAAGTCCGCGCTGCCCGACCCGACGGTCACGCCGCTCAGCTCGAAGCTCGCGTTCGCGTTGCCGTTCGCGTCGGCCTTCAACGCCGGCATGTCGCCCGCATGGTGCTCGGACTCCTGCGGTCCATGCGGCTTGCCACTCGGGTTGAAGTGGCCGCCGGTGCTCATGCCGTCGCCACTCGAGCAATCGCCCTTCTCGTGAGCGTGCATGCCGTGTTCCTGATTCGGCTTGAGGCCTGTCACCTTGGTGGTCACCATCACGCGGTCGCCGCGCTGCTGGAAGGTCACGGTGCCTGCTGTCGTGTTGCCCTTGGTCGGCTCGAGCACGGCCGTCGCGGTCGGACCGCTGCTTGCGGCCGCGGCGGTCATCATCGACCCGCTGGGGCCGCTGCTGCACGCGCTGAGAATCACGGCGGCAGCAACGGCGGTCAGGGTGGCAATACGCTTCATGTGGATCTCCTGGAGTGGATGTTGTTCGAGGGCGACGAGCGTCCGCGATGTTAGGCCGTCGTGGCTTTTCGTGCGACGCGTGCTGCTACCTACGAGACCGCGCCGCTCGCGGACGCATCGTCAACGCCGCCCTTGCAGCTTGGCGAAGGCCGCGGCCATCGCCGACGCCGGCTGTGCTGGCGCAGAGCGGCCGGCGCTCGCGCGACCGGGCGCCGGTCGAAAGCTGTTGTCGCCCCGCTCGCCGCCACGCGGCACCGGCGCGGCATCGAGCTTCATCGTCAACGAGATGCGCTTGCGCGCGAGGTCGACCTCGAGCACCTTGACCTTGACGATGTCGCCGGTCTTGACGACCTCGCGCGCGTCGTTGACGAACTTGTTGCTGAGCTGGCTGACGTGGACGAGACCGTCCTGATGCACACCCAGATCGACGAAGGCGCCGAACTGCGCGACGTTGCTGACCGTGCCTTCGAGCGTCATGCCGGGCTCCAAGTCCTTGATGTCTTCGATGCCGTCGTTGAAGCGCGCGACCTTGAAGTCCGGTCGCGGGTCGCGTCCAGGCTTCTCGAGCTCTGCGGGGATGTCCTTGACGGTGATCGCGCCGAATCTCTCGTCGGCGAATGCCTCCGGCTTCAACGTGCGGATCACGTCGCTGCGGCCCATCACCTCGCTCGCCGGCCGCTTCACCGCAGCAAGAATTCGCTCGACGACCGGGTAGGTCTCGGGGTGCACGCCCGACTGATCGAGCGGATTGTCGCCGCCGCGAATCCGCAGGAATCCGGCGCTCAGCTCGAAGGTCTTCGCGCCGAGCCCGCTCACGTCGAACAACTGCTGACGGCTGCGAAACGCGCCGTTCGCATCGCGCCAGCGAACGATGCTCGCCGCCACCGTTGTCGACAGCCCCGACACGCGCGCGAGCAGCGGCGCCGACGCGGTGTTCAAGTCGACGCCGACCGAGTTCACGCAGTCTTCGATGACGGCGTCGAGGCTCTTCGCGAGCTCGCTTTGGTTCACGTCGTGCTGGTACTGGCCGACGCCGATGCTTTTCGGCTCGATCTTCACGAGCTCGGCCAGCGGGTCCTGCAACCGCCGCGCGATCGACACCGCGCCGCGCAGGCTCACGTCGAGGTCGGGCAACTCCTTGATCGCGAACTCGGACGCCGAATAGACCGACGCACCAGCCTCGCTGACCACGACCTTGTCGATGTGCGCCGATGGAGCGAGCTGCTGTACGCGCTGGATCAAGTCGGCAGCGAGCTTGTCGGTCTCGCGGCTCGCAGTGCCGTTGCCGATTGCGATCAGGCTCACACCGTGCGTCGCGCACAAGCGGGCCAGCGTGTGGATCGAACCTTCCCAATCCTTGCGCGGCTCGTGCGGATACACGGTCGCGGTGTCGAGCACCTTGCCGGTGTCGCTGACCACCGCCACCTTCACTCCCGTGCGAATGCCCGGATCCAAGCCCATCACGACTCGCTTGCCGCCCGGTGCGGCAAGCAACAGGTCGCGCAGGTTCTCGGCAAACACCTTGATCGCGATGCGCTCGGCTTCCTCGCGCAAGCGGGCAAACAGGTCGCGCTCGAGGCTCAGCGACAGCTTGACCTTCCAAGTCCAGGCGATCGTCTTTCGGATCAGCTCGTCGCTCGCGCGTTGGGCATGGTGCCATCCGAGATGAAGCGCGATGCGGCCTTCGGCCAGGCTCTGCGCGCCCGTTCTCTCTGCGCCCGTTCTCTCCGCGCCTGTTCTCTCCGCGCCTGTTCTCTCCACTCCCGTTCGGGCTGAGCTTGTCGAAGCCTGCGTTTCGACAAGCTCAACGCGAACGGGGGGCTGCTGATTGCGAACGAGAGTGTCAGGAGTGACGAGCTTCACCTCCAGCACCTCTTGCGTGCGCCCACGAAACACCGCCAGTGCGCGATGCGATGGCACGCCGCGAATCGGCTCGTCGTAGTCAAAGTAGTCGCGGAACTTCGCGGTGTCGGGGTGGCTCGGGTCCTTACCGTCCATCAGCTTCGATCTGAACAAGCCTTCGGCCCACAGCCATTCGCGCAGCTGGCCGACCAGCACCGCATCCTCCGCCCAGCGCTCGGACCAGATGTCGCGAACGCCATCGAGCACAGCGTGCGTGTCTGCGAAGCCGGCGTCCGCATTGACGAACGCTACCGATTCGATCTGTGGGTCGAGCGACGGGTCGGCGAACAGCTTGTCGGCGAGCGGCGCGATACCGGCCTCGCGCGCGATCATCGCTTTCGTGCGGCGCTTCGGCTTGAACGGCAGGTAGAGGTCTTCGAGCTCCTGCTTGGTCGGCGCCGCATCGATCGCCGTACGCAGTGATGGCGTCAGCTTGCCCTGTTCGTCGACGCTCTTCAGCACCGCGGCGCGGCGCTCTTCGAGCTCACGCAAATAACCCAGGCGCGACTCGAGCTCGCGCAGCTGCGTGTCGTCGAGGCCTTCGGTGGCTTCCTTGCGATAGCGGGCGATGAACGGAACGGTCGCGCCGCCGTCGAGCAGACTCACTGCGGCGTGGACCTGGGACGCGCGAACTTTCAGCTCGGCAGCGAGTTGCAGCAGGATCTTTTCCAAGGAATTCTGAAGTCGGTCTGCGAAGAAGGCGCGCAGTGTGCCACAGCGGTGTCAGCGCGTTCTTCGGGTGATGGAGTTCAACCACCCAACCACTGAACCGCCCCACGCCCCGCGACGCGAGCGCTCGCGAAGCAGGCGCTGAGCAGATACCCGCCGGTCGGCGCTTCCCAGTCGAGCATCTCACCGGCACAGAAGACGCCCGGCATGCGACGCAGCATCAATTCATCCGTCATCGCTTCGAAGCGAACGCCGCCGGCGCTGCTGATCGCTTCGGCGATCGGGCGTGCGACACGCAGCGTCAACGGCAAGGCCTTGATTGCTGAAGCCAGCATTGCCGCATCGGCGAACAGCTCGCGCGGCAGCAGCTCGTGCAGCAGTGCGGCCTTGACGCCGTCGATGCCGAGCCGGCTCTTCAAGTGGGTAGCCAGCGATCGCGAGCCGCGCGGCCGCGCGACTTCGGCGGCGACGAATTCGCCTGAGCGTTGCGGCAGCAAGTCGATGTGCACCACCGCCCTGCCCCTCGCCGCGATCTCGTCGCGTATCGGCCCCGACGCAGCGTAGATCAAGCTGCCCTCGACCCCCGTCTCGGTCACGACGAACTCGCCCGGCTGCTCGAAGCGCTCGCCGCTGGCCGCATCGAAGCGCAGCGCGACATTCTTCAGCGGATGGCCGGCGAAGCGGCTGCGGAAATGCTCGCTCCAACCCCCTTCATCACGCTCGACATCGAAGCCGCAGTTCGATGGCAGCAATGGCCCCGCATCGACCCCGCGTTCTTGAAGCAGAGTCAGCCACGCGCCGTCGGACCCGAGCTGCGGCCAGCTCGCACCGCCGAGTGCGAGCACGACCGCCGATGCGGATGACGTGACCTCGCCTTGCAGCGTCGCGAAGCGCAGCGTCGTCGGCGCGTCGCCGAATCCGAGCCAGCGATGCCGCATGTGAAAGCGCACGCCTTGCTGACGCAGTCGATGCAGCCACGCGCGCAACAGCGGCGCCGCCTTCAGGTCGGTCGGAAAGACGCGCCCCGAGCTGCCGACGAACGTGCTCACGCCGAGGTCGAGCGCCCAGGCTCGCAATGCGTCGGGTTCGAAGACTCGCAGCAGCGGCTCGATCTGCGCACGCCGCGCGCCGTAGCGCGCGACGAAGGAATCGAAGGGCTCGGAATGGGTGAGGTTCAAGCCGCCTTTGCCGGCGAGCAAAAACTTGCGCCCGACCGACGGCATCGCGTCGAACACATCGACCTGCATGCCCGCTTCAGCGAGCACCTCGGCCGCCATCAAGCCGGCCGGGCCGCCGCCGACGACCGCGACCGGCTCGGCTCTATCGATAGCCATGACCCGCGACGCCGAACGTGAACGCGAGCGTGAAGTCGATGACGTTGCCGTTCAGCGGGCCGTGGCGCAGCGACTTGATTCGCCCTGCGCCGACGCGCAGCGACACCGAGCGCGACACGTCGACGCCAACGTACGCCATCGGCTGCGCGATGGCGCCGCCCTGCGTATCGACGCCGCCGCCGCCGGCCGCACCGATCAAGCCTTCGGCGCCGACGCGAACGCGCGAGCCGAGCGGTGCTTGCAGGCCGAGTCCGATCAAGCCGACCGAGTAGCCGCCTGCGCCGCCGCCATACGCGCTGTGCGCTTGACCGCTCAGATAGATCAACGGACTGACGAAGCGATTGACCTTCAGGCTCACCGCCTGCAAGGAGCGCACGCTGCCGTCGCGCCGCGCGGCGTTGTAGCGCTCCACGCCGCCGACCCATTCGGTGCGCGTGGTTCGATCCGGCGCAGTGACGTCGCTCGGATCGTCGAGGATCCAGTTCAGCGACGCGGCAGCATGCAGTGCGCGGAAGCGCCCTTGCGGCGCTGCGGTGTAGCCGCCTTCGAGCGTCAAGCCGAGGTCGCGCGTCAGGCGCAGCGTGCTGTAGACGCCGCCCTTCAGCAGCAGGCCACCGCCCACCGAGACGTCGCCGCCGCCGCCCATGCCGAGCGCGGCGCGCGTGCCGACGACGAGGCTGTCGCCCCACAAGCTGGTCTCGGTGCCGGCGGTGAACAGGTACTCGGCGTAGCCCGCCACACCGCCGCTCGTCGCGCCAGCGGCCTCGATGCCCCAATACGCATGGTTGTCGATCGCGCGCTCCATCCGCACGCCGGCGAAGCCGATCTTCGAGAGCGTTCCGCCGCCGTTGCGCATGTCGCCTGAGCGCGGCTTGTAGAGGCCGAACACCGCCTGCACGCGGTCGAAGCCGACGCCCGAGCGTCCGCTGATCGACGACGGCGAGCCGATGCGGTCGCGCGCGACATAGCGGAAGTCGGTGTTGGCGCTCCACACCAGTCCGATCTGCCGGCTGTCGATGTCGCCGTTGGCAAAGCGCACTTGCGACAGCGACACACCGGCGCGATAGGGCCCGAAATTCCACGTGAGGTCGGCATGCGGGCGCAGCATCAAGCCGCCGCCGACAGGCGCCGCGCCGCCGCCACCGCCGCCGGCATAGAAGCCGAGGTCGAGCGCGAGCGGGCCTGGAAGCGGCGCACGCCAGGCCGCTTCGGCACCGAAGGTGAAGAGCCCGCCGCGTTGTCCGCTGATCGCGCCGTACGCTGCGGGGCCGATCCACAGGCCGTGGCCGATGTCGACGAGGTAGGTGCTGCCCACGAGCCCCATCGCTTCGTTGCCGGGCAAATGAACCTTCTCGATGCCGAGCCGCACCTGCGCCGGGCGAATCGTCAACGCGTCTTCGGGCGCTGCAGCGTCGCCGGGAGTCTGCGCCCACGCGAGGCCGCTGCTCGCGAGCCCCAGGCCGGCGAGCCAGGTTCTCGTCCATCTCGGCAAGTCGGTCTTGTGCATTGGGATCTGTACGGGAAACGCGGAATGCGCGATGGTAACGAGTGGCGATGCGAGCCCGTCTGTAAGAAGCGGCGCGCGTGGCCGACTTCATCCACTGCAACGTCTTGGAGGCATGCATGAACTCTTCGTGGCCCGTGATGAGACTGCTGACCGTGGCGGCAGCGGCGTGCCTCGTCTGCGCGCAAGCGAACGCGGCGAACACCTGCTCGGCGCGCAGCGGTCCGACGATCGCGCCGGTGGTCGAGCTCTACACCTCGGAGGGCTGCAACTCCTGCCCGCCCGCCGACCGCTGGCTGAGCGCGCTGAAGTCGCGCCCCGATGTCGTCGGCCTCGCGTTTCACGTCGACTACTGGGATCGGCTCGGCTGGAAGGATCGCTTCGCGAGCGCCGAGTTCACGCGGCGGCAGAGCGAACAGCAGTCGGTCAACGGCGCGCGCTTTTCGTACACGCCGCAAGTCGTCGTCGACGGCCACGACCGCAAGGACTGGCCGCGAGCCAACGTCGGCAACGAGCGCGCGAAGGCGCCGGTCAGCATCGAGCTCGCGCATGACGGTGCCAACGTCAGCGCGAAGATCGAAGCCGGCCCCGACGCGCCGCTGCGGCTTGCCGCCTACTGGGCCGTTACCGAATTCGGCCATCGCAGCGCCGTCAAGGCGGGCGAGAACGAAGGCGTGACGCTGGACCACGACTACGTGGTCCGCGAGTACGTGCCGATCAGCGCGTGGACGGTCCAGCGCGGCGCGGCGCAAAAGCTCAGCTTCACGCCGAGCGTCGCAGCCGATCCTGCGCATCCGCGCAAGGTGAACCTGGTCGTCATCGATGCGGCGAGCGGACGGCCGTTGCAGGCGCTCGGCCTCGGCTGTTGAAGCCGGCTCCTTCCTCTATCGCTTTCGCTGCCGCGAGCCGATCGCATCTCGCGGTCGGCTTTCGCACGCTTGCGCGATTCGCGAATCCGCCATACAGTACAGCCATAAACGGAATAGTATTCCGTTTCTCGGAATACACGAATACTGTTCATGGCCATCTCGAGCATCAAGCCGCCGATCGTTCCGCCCGAGACCGCAGCGCAGCGCGAAGACCCCGACTTCGTCACCGCGGTGGCGCGCGCGTTCGCGATCCTGCGCTGCTACAAGCGCGACGAGCGCGCCTTGGGCAACAAGGACCTCGCGACGCGCACGG
>VBCQ01000231.1 GCA_005882155.1 Betaproteobacteria bacterium | reverse complement strand
GCCATTCTGGCCCTGCGTGATCTACATGGCGATCGGCAAGCTGGCGCGCTACCTCACGATGACTGTTGCATTGCTGTGGGTGTTCCCGGGGCAGTTCAACCCTTAGCGATCAGGCGCAAAAAAGGGCGCCGCGGCGCCCTTGCTCGTGAGGCCTGAGACTCAGGCAGCACTCTTGCGCGCCGACGCCCGCTTGGCAGCCGGCTTGACCACACCGTTGGCGCGCGACGCCGCGGTCTTCGCGGGCTTGGACAGCTTGTCGACCTGCGCGCTCAGCGCATCGATTCGCTTGACGAGCGCGTCGACGTCCTTCGAGCTTGTCCCATTGCTGGCCGGCCTTGGCGGTCACGTCGCCGGCCATGTTGCTCATCTTGCTGGTCACTTCGCCGATCTTCTCTTCGGCCACCGCCTGGGTCTTGCGCTGCAGCGACACGCCTTCCTTTACCAGCGCTTCGAACACCTTGCCGCCTTCGGCCTGCGCTTTCGAGAATGCGCCCAGGCCGGCGAGCCAGATCTGCTGCGCCGATTCCTTCACCGTGCCGGCGAGTGCGCTGTCGAACAGGCCGGTGGGGGACGCGGCCTTCTTGTCTGCCATCTGCTTGAGCTTCTTGACCATGGTGTGGATCCTCTTGTGGGTTCGCTACGAACTATAGGACCGCGACTCCGCGCGGGCAGCCGAATTCTCTAGTGAGCCGGCTCTATGAGCGCTGGCGCTTGGGGTAAACGACGAAGTCGTGTCGTGCGAGCTTCGGACCAGAATGTGCAGCTCGAATTTCGACCGCGCACAACCAGGAGGAAGCATGCAGTATTTCGTCACCGGCGCCACCGGCTTCATCGGCAAACGACTCGTCAAGACGCTGCTGGAGCGCCGTGGATCGACGGTGTACTTTCTGCTGCGACCCGAGAGCGAAGGCAAGGTCAACGACCTGCTCGCCTACTGGGGCGTCACGAAGGCGCGCGCCTGTCCGGTCTTCGGCGACCTCACGACGAAGAAGCTCGGCGTCGCGGCCGACGACATCAAGCAGCTGAAGGGGCAGATCGATCACCTGTACCACCTCGCCGCGGTCTACGACCTCGCGGCCGACGAAGAGTCGCAGGTGCAGGTCAACATCGAAGGCACGCGCAATGCGGTCGAGTTCGCGAAGGCGATCGATGCCGGCCACCTGCACCACGTCAGCTCGATCGCTGCGGCGGGCCTGTACGAAGGCGTGTTCCGCGAAGACATGTTCGACGAGGCCGAGGGCCTGGATCACCCGTACTTCATGACCAAGCACGAGAGCGAAAAAATCGTGCGCAAGGAAGCCAAGCTGCCGTGGACGGTGTACCGCCCGGCGATGGTCGCCGGCGACTCGCGAACCGGCGAGATGGACAAGATCGACGGGCCTTACTACTTCTTCAAAGTGATCCAGCGCATGCGGCAGATCCTGCCGCCGTGGATGCCGAGCGTCGGGCTCGAGGGCGGGCGGGTCAACATCGTGCCGGTCGATTTCGTCGTCGCCGCGCTCGATCACATCAGCCACCTGAAGACCGACCTCGACAAAAAGTGCTTCCACCTCGTCGATCCGCAGGGCTACCGCGTCGGCGACGTGCTCGACATCTTCAGCAAGGCGGCGCACGCGCCGAAGATGAACCTGTTTGTCAACGCCGCGCTGCTCGGCTTCATCCCGAAGGGCGTCAAGAAGGGCTTGATGGCGCTCGCGCCGGTGCGCCGCGTGCGCAGCGCAGTGATGAAGGACCTCGGGCTGCCCGAAGACATCTTCACCTTCATCAACTACCCGACGCGCTTCGATTGCCGCGAGACGATCGAAGCGCTGAAAGGCACCGGCATCGAATGCCCGAACCTGCGCGACTACGCGTGGGTGATCTGGGACTACTGGGAGCGCCATCTCGATCCGGCTCTGTTCATCGACCATTCGCTGCGCGGCGCGGTCAGCGGCAAGGTGGTGCTGGTGACCGGCGGCTCGTCGGGGATCGGCCTGGCCGCGGCGATCAAGTTCGCCGAGGCCGGCGCGATCACGGTGATCTGCGCGCGCGATGCCGCGAAGCTGCTCGAAGCGAAGAAGGAGATCCTCGCGGCGGCCGGCAAGGACGCGACGGTAGCGACTTATTCGTCCGACATCGCCGACGAGGAAAGCTGCAAGAACCTGGTCGAATGGCTCAACGAAACCTACGGCGGCGTCGACTACCTGATCAACAACGCCGGCCGCTCGATCCGCCGCGCAATCGAGGCGAGCTACGACCGCTTCCACGACTTCGAGCGCACGATGCAGCTGAACTACTTCGGCTGCCTGCGGGTGACGATGGGATTGCTGCCGGGGATGGTCGCGAAGAAGAAGGGTCACATCGTCAACATCAGCTCGATCGGCGTGCTGACCAACGCGCCGCGCTTCTCCGCCTATGTGGCGAGCAAGGCCGCGCTCGATGCATGGACGCGCTGCGCGTCGAGCGAATACGCCGACCAAGGCATCACTTTCACGACGATCAACATGCCGCTGGTGCGCACACCGATGATCGCGCCGACCAAGATCTACGCCAACGTGCCGACGCTCGCACCCGAAGAAGCGGCCGACATGATCGCCGAGGCCTGCGTCGAAAAGCCGGTGCGCATCGCCACTCGCCTCGGGATCTCCGGCGAAGTGCTGCATGCGCTGATGCCGCGGGTCGCGCAGATCGTCATGAACACCACCTTCCGCATGTTCCCCGACAGCGCAGCCGCCAAGGGCGACAAGGGCGGCAAGCCGACGCTGTCGCCGGAAGCGATCGCGATGCAGCAGATGATGCGCGGCATTCACTTCTAGACATGCCGGCACGGCGTGCCGCTTGGTCTTGCAGTGCGCTTTGCCACATCTTCGCGCTGCGCCTTCAGCGACAATCCCGCCGATGTATGCATTGTTCGAAGACGGCGGGAAGTTTCTCGCCGGGCGCGTGATGTCCGAGGCCGACAGCTCGATGCAAGTCGAGCTCGACTCGGGCAAGCGCGTGAAGGTCAAGGCAGCCAATGTGCTGCTCAAGTTCGACAGGCCGGCGCCGGCCGAGCTGATCGCGTCGGCGCAGTCGATCGCGAAAGACATCGACCTCGACCTCGCGTGGGAGTTCGCGTCGGAGAGCGAGTTCGGCTTTGCCGACCTGGCGCGCGAGTATTTCAACGCCAACACCGACGCAGTCCACCAAGCCGCCGCCCTGTTGCGCCTGTTCGAAGCACCGCACTACTTTCGGCGTCTCGGCAAAGGCAACTTCAAGAAAGCGCCCGAGGAGATCGTCAAGGCCGCACTGCTCGGCATCGAGCGCAAGAAGCAAATCGCCGCGCAGATCGACGCCTGGGCGACCGAGCTCACGAGCGGGCAATGTCCGAGCGCGGTGCGCGAGCAGCTCTACAAGATCCTGTTCAAGCCCGACAAGAACGCGCCCGAATACAAGGCCGTCGTCGAAGCGTCCAAGCGCTCGCACAGCGCGCCGCTCGACTTGCTGAAGGCAGCAGGCGCGATCGATTCGCCGTATCAATTCCACTGGCGCCGCTTCCTGTTCGAGAATTTCCCGCGTGGGACCGCGCTGCCGCCGTTGCACGCGCCGCCGGTCAAGGAAACACTGCCGCTGGCCAATGCGCAAGCGTTCTCGATCGACGATTCCGCGACCACCGAGATCGACGACGCGCTGTCGGTGCAGGGCCTGGGCAGCGGCACCGTCGTGTTCGGTGTGCACATCGCCGCGCCGGGACTCGTGATTACGCCCGACAGCGCGCTCGACAAGGTCGCGCGCGATCGGCTGTCGACCGTCTACATGCCGGGCTACAAGCTGACGATGCTGCCCGACGAGGTGGTGCAGGTCTACACGCTGACCGAGGGGCGCGACTGCCCCGCCGTATCGCTGTACCTGGGCTTCGACGAGGCGAGTCTCGAGCTGAAAAGCAGCGAGACCCGCCTCGAGCGCGTGCCGATCGCCGCCAACCTGCGCCACGATGAGCTCGACAGCGTGATCACCGAAGCGTCGTTGAGCGGCGAGCAAGCCGCGCCCTACGCGTTCGCCAACGAGCTCGCATTCGCGTTTCGCCTCGCGCAGCATCTGAAGGCGCGGCGCGAAGTCGTTCGCGGCAAGCCCGAGCTGTTCAACCGGCCCGACTACAACTTTCGCCTCGACGGCAACGACGGCGGCGAGCCGCGCGGCGACGAGCGGGTCGCGATCAGCACGCGGCGCCGCGGCGCACCGCTCGACCTGATCGTCGCCGAGGCGATGATCCTCGCCAACAGCACCTGGGGCGGCTGGCTCGACGATTGCGGCGTGCCCGGCATTTATCGCAGCCAGGCGAGCCTTGCGCCGGGGGTGAAGGTGCGCATGGGCGTGAAGCCCGCGCCGCACGCCGGCATGGGCGTCGCGCAGTACACCTGGGCCACGTCGCCGCTGCGCCGCTACGTCGACCTCGTCAATCAATGGCAAATCATTGCCTGTGCGCGGCACGGCCGAACGGCCGCGCTGGTCGCGCCGTTCAAGCCGCGCGACGCGGCGCTGTTCTCGACGCTGAAGTATCTCGAGCAGAACGCGATCGTCGAGATCGATGCTGCGGTGCTGAAGGACGGCCTGGTGCGCGCCGACGACTTGCCGCTCGTCTTCCGTGCCCTCGGCGCCGACAGCTTGCCGCGCGGCGCGCGTGTGCGCGTGCGCATCACCGGCACCGATTTGCTGACGCTCGACCTCCACGCCAACGTCGTGACCCGACTCGACGACGTGAGCGCGCCGGCCGATGCAGCGTCGATCGACGAGGCCGAGGTCGAGGAAGCGGCCAGCAGCGCCGGCCCGCTCACCCTCGCGATCGATCTGAAAGATGAGGACGCCGAGCCCGCCGGCGGCGATGCGGCCGTCACGCTCGCCGCCTGAAGCTTCATGGTGAAACGCTTCTCGACCTTGCAGATCGCGCTGATCGCGTCGGTCGGCGTGCATGCCGCGCTGTTGACGGTGCGCTTCGTCGACCCCGAAGGCTTCAACCGCGTCTTCGAGGACACGCCGCTCGAAGTGATCCTCGTCAACTCGCGCTCCGGCGAGCGCCCGGTCAAGGCGCAGGCCATCGCGCAGGCCAATCTGGCCGGCGGCGGCGAGGCCGAGCGCGGCCGATCGACGTCGCCGCTGCCGCCGTCGGCGCTGATGGAAATCGGCAACGCCAACGAAGACGCGCGCCGGCAGATCGAGCAGTTGCAGGAAACGCAGCAGCAGTTGCTGTCGCAGATCCGCCGCGAGCTGGCGATGATGCCGGCGCCCGACCCGCGGCGCGATCAAGGCTCGCCCGAAGACCGCGCGCAGGAAGAGCGGCGCCGCCAGCTGATCCAGTTGCTTGCCGAGATCGAGAAGCGCATCAACGAAGAGAACGCGCGGCCGAAGAAGCGCTACATCAGCCCGGCGACGCAGGAAGAGGTCTACGCGCTCTACTACGACGGGCTGCGGCGCAAGATCGAGGACCGCGGCACCCGCAACTTCCCCGAGTACCAGGGACACAAGCTGTATGGCGAGCTGACGATGAACGTGACGGTCGACGCGGTGGGGCACGTCGTCGAAACCGAGATCGTTCGCCCGTCGCAGTCGAAGCAGCTCGACAAGCGCGCTGTCGCGATCGTCCGCGCCGCCGCGCCGTTCGGCTCGTTCACGCCGGAGATGCGCCGCAAGGCCGACCAGCTGGTGATCACGTCGCGTTTTCGCTTCACCCGCGAAGAGGGCATGATCGCCGAGCAGCGCTCGTCGGGCCCCTGAGCTTCGTCATGGACCGCTACGTCGTCGCCGGCAATCCGGTCGAGCACAGCCAGTCGCCGTTCATCCACGCGCAGTTCGCGCAAGCGACCGGGCAGGCGATCGACTATGGCCGCTTGCTCTGCCCGCTCGACGGCTTCGCCGAGACGGTGCAGCGTTTCGCTCGCGAAGGCGGCCGCGGCTGCAACGTCACCGTGCCGTTCAAGTTCGACGCGTTCGCACTCGCGTCGCGGCACACCGAGCGCGCCGCTCTGGCGCAAGCCGCCAACACGCTGCACTTCGACGATGCGGCCTGGCTTGCCGACAACACCGACGGCGCGGGGCTGGTCTGCGACATCGAGCGCAACGCGCAGCGGCCGCTCGCGGGTCAGCGCGTATTGATGATCGGCGCCGGCGGCGCCGCTGCGGGCGCGCTCGGTCCGCTGCTGGTCGCGCGGCCCGCCGAGCTGGTGCTCGCCAACCGCACGCTCGCGAAAGCGCGCTCGCTGGTGCAGCGCCACGCCTCGCTCGCACAGTCGAACGCGGTCGCGCTCGCCGCGGCGTCGTTCGACGAGGTCGGTGAAGGGTTCGACGTCGTCATCAATGCCAGCGCCAGCAGCTTGCACGGCGCCGAGGTTCCGGTCGCGGGGCGGGTGCTGCGCCCCGGCGCGCTGGCGCTCGACATGATGTACGGCCCGGCAGCTCGACCGTTCGTCGACTGGGCAACGCTGCACGGGGCGATCGGCCGCGATGGGCTGGGCATGCTCGTCGAGCAGGCGGCGGAAGCGTTCCATCTGTGGCGCGGCGTGCGGCCAGAGACGGCGCCGGTGCTTGCGGCGCTGCGGCAGCGTCTGGCGGAGCGCGCGACATGAAGGCCGCATGGCTGCAGTTGCTGAAGCTGCTCGCGCTCGTCGTCGTCTCGCTGCTGGCACTGCAGCTGTACTTCATCGCCCGCGTCGCGCTGATGGCGGTCGTCGACCCGCAATCGACGACCTTCCAGCGCTCCGAGGCGTGGCGTTTGCTGACCGAGAAACACCACATCGCGTGGAGCCAGCAATGGGTCGGCTATGCGCGCATTTCACCGCAGCTCAAGCGCGCGGTGATCGCATCGGAAGACGCGAGCTTCGTCGACCACAGCGGCGTCGAGTGGGACGCGCTCGAGAAGGCGCTCGAGCGAAACCAGAAGGCCGAGGCACGGGTGGCCAAGCTCAACGAAGAGTTGGAGCGGCGCGCAGCGGCGCGGTCGGCCAAGGCCAAGCCGGGCGCGGCGAAGCCGGCGATGGTGAAGACGCCGGCCCCCGCGCAGGCGAAGATCGTCGGCGGCTCGACCATCACGCAGCAGCTCGCGAAGAATCTTTTTCTGGGCAGCGAACGCAGCCTGCTGCGCAAAGCGCAGGAATTCGCCATCACCTTCATGCTCGAAAGCCTGCTGACCAAGCAACGCATCCTCGAGATCTACCTGAACAGCGTCGAATGGGGCGAAGGCGTGTTCGGCGCCGAGGCCGCCGCGCACCACTACTTCCGCACCAGCGCAGCGCAGCTCGGGCCGCAAGCCGCGGCACGACTCGCCGTGATGCTGCCGGCACCGAAGCGCTTCGAGAAGCGACCCGACTCGCCGTATGTCATCGGCCGCTCGGGCACCGTGATGGCGCGGATGAGCGCGGTCGAGCTCCCCTGAATCGCGAGCTTCTAAAATTGCCGCATGTCGACCGCGCTGACCGCCGAGATCGCCGCTGCGGCCGCCCGACTGGTGGTCGAAGAGGGCATGGAGTACGGCGCCGCCAAGCGGCGTGCGGCGCGCGTGCTCGGCAAGCACCGGCCGGCTGATCTGCCGGGCAATGACGAGATCGAAGACGAAGTGCGTGCCTATCTGACGCTGTTTTGCGCCGACACGCAGCCCGCTGAATTGGCCGCGCTGCGCGAAGTCGCCGCGCAGTGGATGGCGCGGCTCGCGCCGTTTCGACCGCATCTGACCGGCGCAGTGTGGCGCGGCACGGCGCGGCTCGCGCCGTTTCGACCGCATCTGACCGGCGCAGTGTGGCGCGGCACCGCGACCCGGCTGAGCAACGTGCATCTGCAGCTCTACTGCGACGATTCCAAGGCCACCGAGCTCGCGCTGATCGATCTCGGCGTCGCTTACGAAGTCGGCAGCCTGCCGGGACCGCGTGGCGATCCGGTCGATGTGCTGAGCGTCGTCTCACCGAGTCGCGCGCTCGGTGAGACGGTCACGGTGCATCTGACGATCCTCGACCACGACGACTTGCGCGGTGCGCTGAAGCCCGACGCGCGCGGACGGTCGCAGCGCGGCGATCTGGCCGCATTGCGAGCATTGATGGAGGACGCGTGAAGCGCAGGGCGAGGGGCCCCGTATACGGGGATCGACCAGCGCACTGCTGCCGAGCCACCGACTTCCCGCTGGCTCGATCGCCAACGTTCCTTGCGGAGGTGGCCGTATGAAGCGAAGGGCGAGGGGCCCCGTATACGGGGATCGACCAGCGCAATGCGGCCGAGCCACCGACCTCCCGCTGGCTCGATCGCCAACGTTCCTTGCGGAGGTGGCCATATGAAGCGAAGAGCATGGATTGCCGGCGGCGTCGCGCTGGCGGGCATCGGCGCCGGCGCCGGCGTCGCGCTGTGGCGCTCGACCCCGCGCGCCGACGACGGCGCCGAACTCGCCTTCTGGGGTTTGGGGTTCGAGCAGCCTGGCGGCGGTCAACTCGCGATGGCGCCGCTGCGCGGCCAACCCTTGCTGGTCAACTTCTGGGCAACTTGGTGCCCGCCGTGCCTCAAAGAAATGCCCTTGCTCGACGGCTTCTATCGCGCGCAGCAGGCGCAAGGCTGGCGCGTCGTCGGGCTCGCCCTCGACAGCCCGGCACCGGTGCGCGAGTACCTCGCCAGGCTGCCGATCAGCTTCCCGATCGGCTTGGCCGGCATGGCAGGCGTCGAGCTGGCGCACAGCCTCGGCAACGACAGCGGCGCATTGCCGTTCACGGTGATTTTCGAGCGTCAGGGCCAGGTCTTCGATCGCAAGCTCGGTGCCGTGCACGCGGCCGAACTCGACCACTGGTCGCGAAAACTCGTCTGATGATCCGGCCTCCGCCGAGCCGGGCCGACGCGAGTTGTCAAGCGGATTAGTTTCTCGCAACATCCGCTAACGGGATTCAAACCGCGTAAAGTTCGGGCCTTCGCGCTTTTGAAGCCGGCAGGCCGAAGCTGCGATAGCCGGCCCGCCGATCCATGCGACTGCTGCCGCCGATTCGAAATTCGGCGCTGAACACTACAAATCGAATGACGTTGGAGACCTCATGGACCTTCGCAAACTCAAGACGCTGATCGACCTCGTCTCGGAATCGAATATCTCCGAGCTCGAAATCAC
>VBCQ01000230.1 GCA_005882155.1 Betaproteobacteria bacterium | reverse complement strand
GATTGCGCGTTGCAGCCGCTCCGGCGCGAGGGCCTGGCGCAGCGGCAGCGACACATGGCGCAGCGGCAGCACGAAGCGAGCAAGGCCACTGTCGTGCAGCACGCGCTCGATGCTGTCCAGCCGCGACGCGAGCACCATCTTCAGCTCGACCGGCGCGTCCCAATCCGAGGCCGCCGCCACGGTGCCGGTGTGGGTCGTGAAGCCGAGCAGAAAAGTCTCGCCGGCATCGACCTGTTGCTCGCGCACGAGCTGGCCGAGGTTGAGCTGGCCGCGCAAGCTCGCGTCGGTGGCGCGCGCGTCGCCGATGTGCGAGTTGTGAGCCCAGACCACGACCTTCGTCGGCCGGTCGCGCTGGCGCGCGAGGTGATCGCGCAAGGCATGCAGGGTGTCGCCCATGTGCTGATCGCGCAGGTTCCACGAGTCGGTGCGGCCGGTGAACATCGTGCGGTAGTAATGCTCGGCGTTGCGCACGACGCGGGCGTTCTGCTGCGCGTAGAACAGCTCGTCGGCAGCGGCCGCACCGTCGCGCCGTAAGTGGCGCGACGCATCGCTGCACAGCTCTCTGAGCTGATGCAGCACGTCGCGCTCGCAGTCTTCGCGCAGGCCGAAGCTCACCGCGTGTCCGTAGGCCTGCGGGTCGTCGGCCAGATCGTCGAAGCAGGCATAGCGCGCACGCGCGCGCTTGGCCGCCTCGGGGTCGGCCTGGGCGAGATAGCGCAGCACTGCGTCCATCGATGCGCGCAGGCTGTACAGGTCGAGGCCGAAGAAGCCGATCCGCGCGGCCGGGTCGGCGATGCGCAGGTTGTAGGCGCGCAGCCAATCGAGCCAGCGGACGATTTCGGTGTTGCGCCACATCCAGCGCGGAAAGCGCTCGAAGCCGGCGAGCGACGCGGTGGCCGATGCATCGTCATCGGCACCTTGCGCGTAGCGGCTCGCGCGCAACGCGGCCGGCCAGTCGGCCTCGACCGCCACCGCGTCGAAGCCCTTGTCGGTGATGAGACGGCGCGTCAGCTCGATGCGCAGCCGGTAGAACTCCTGCGTGCCATGGGTCGCCTCGCCGAGCAGCACAACACGGGCGCCGGCGATGTGGTCGAGCAGCAACTCGACATCGGCCAATGTTGTCAGCGGATGGGCCTGCTGGCGGATGCCTTGAACGCTGGAATGGGGACCGGCCATCCCGCGAAGCAGGCAATCCGCGTACCGCGGCGCGAGCGGGTACGAGGGTTGCCGGCGAGTACCCATGGCCGCTTTCGCCGCATCGTCGACCCGCGACGTTCGCACCGTGCAGATTCCGCCGCATGAGCTCCAAGGCTTACTCGGCATTCCGCCGCAGGCGATCGGCCTCGTGATCTTCGCCCACGGCAGCGGGAGCGGGCGCCTGAGTCCACGCAATCAGCATGTCGCCCAAGCGCTGCGCGAGGCCGGCATCGCGACCCTGCTGCTCGACCTGCTGACGCCGCATGAAGAGCGCGACCGCGCCAACGTGTTCGACATCGAGCTGCTCGCCCGCCGCCTCGGCGAAGCCACCGCCTGGGCGCAGTTGCAAACCGACACGGCCACGCTGCCGGTCGGCTACTTCGGCGCCAGCACCGGCGGCGGCGCAGCGCTGGTGGCGGCGAGCGCGCCGAAGAACCGCGCCGCGGCCGTGGTGTCGCGCGGCGGCCGGCCTGACTTGGCCGGTGCCGCACTCGAGAATGTCACTGCGCCGACACTGCTCATCGTCGGCGGCCTCGACACGCAAGTCATCGCGCTCAACCAGCAAGCGATGCTGCGCCTGCGCTGCGACAAGCAGCTCAACATCGTGCCCGGTGCGACGCATCTGTTCGAGGAGCCCGGAGCCCTCGACGACGTGGTGCGCCTCGCGACCGCGTGGTTCCGCCGCCATCTCGCGCCGCGCCCGGCAGGCACTTCACCCTCATGACCCTGGAGACGACCGAAATGAACAAGCCTCTGCTCGCAATCACCGCGCTCGTCAGTGGCGCGGCAGCGATGTACTTTCTCGACCCCGAACAGGGCCGCCGGCGGCGCGCCCAGGTGCGCGACCAGGTCGTTGCAGCGGGCGGCGATGCCTACGGCTTCGTCGGCGCCAACGCCAAGCGCGCAGCCGACCAGACGCTCGGCGCGCTGGCGAGCGCGCGCCGCTTCGTCTGGCCGTTCGGTGCACCGACCGACGCCAAGCTCAAGCAGCGCATCCGGGCCCAGCTCGGCCGCCTGGTCAGCCACCCGCGAGCCGTCGACGTCGACGTGGCGGCGGGTTGCGTGCGCATGCGCGGCAAGGTGCTGCGCCATGAGCTCGCGACGTTGATGACCGGGCTGTGGGCAGTGAACGGCGTGCAACGAATCATCAACGAGCTGGCCGTCTACCCGAACGCCGGCAACGAGCCGGAGTTGCAAGGCGAAGGCCGGCCGGCTGCGAAAGCAGCTCGCAGTCGGATGCGCGTCGCCCTGCCGTTGATCGTCGTCGCGGCGCCGGCGGTGGCAATGGCATTCGCCGGCCGGCGCCGCGCGGATCGAACGGCGTCCGAATCAGTTCACTGAGCACGGAACGCTCCGGCCGTCACTCCCGCTGCCTTCGCGGGCATCAGGTACGCGGCCCTAGCAAGGCGCCTTGCGTTCCAAGCTCGCAGTCGTCGTGCTGGGCATCGGATGCGCCGACTCCCACGCGTCGCGGACGCATTCGGCGCGGGCGTTGCGATCGGCCTTGTCGCCGCATTGGTCGAGCTTGCGGCGCTCGCCCCGGCGCGGGCCCGACCCAAAGCCCGACAGCCTCCTAGCAAGGCGCCTTGCGTTCCAAGCTCGCAGTCGTCGTGCTGGGCATCGGATGCGCCGACTCCCACGCGTCGCGGACGCATTCGGCGCGGGCGTTGCGATCGGCCTTGTCGCCGCATTGGTCGAGCTTGCGGCGCAACTGCAGCTCGCCGCGGCTGACCTGCGCGGTGCGAACGCTGGTGCCGTGCTTGGCCATGTGCTTGGTCGACTTGCTCGGTCCGACCGATGCGGTCGGCGGGCAGTTCACGCTCAGATCGCTGGTCGTATCGGTCGTCGTCTGCGCGATGCTGCTGGCGACCAGCAGCATCGCGCCGGCGAACACGGCCATCCCTCGGGTAATTGGGTGTTTCATCGTGGCTCCTTGGAACATGCAATGGCCGGCGGCTGGTGCGACGGGGGCTCATGCACCGGCACCGGGTTCTCCAGCGGTGTCGGGTCGTCGATTTCCGGCGGCGCACTATCGGGTCGCCCCGGCGGAGGCGGCACCTCCGGCGGCGCGGGCTCAGGCCGGGGCGGCACCGAATGCATTCGGTGCCACACCGGTGCCGCCTCGCGGGCGGCGCTGCCGACAGCGATCATGGGGTGACGAGACAAGTCATCACGCCTTGTCGATCAGGTCCTTGGCCTTTTCCTTCGCGTCGCCTAAGCCCGATTGGGTCTTGCCGGCGATCTGGTCGACCTTGCCTTCATTCTCGAGACGGCGATTGCGCACTGCCTTGCCGGTCACTTCCTTGGCCTTGCCCTTCGCTGTTTCGGCACGACCCTTGATTTGATCCTTGTTCATACGAACGTCCTTTCCGGGCGCAAGCCCACCGAGGTTCGTTGGACCTCGTTCTCCTCTGCTGGCAATTCGCGCGCCCACGCCGATGCGGCCGAAATGGGCGCCGCGATTGCCCGCATCGAGCATGGATCGCCGACATCGAGGGACGGTCCATGTCTTGCAACTTCATTGAGGAGAATCACGCATGGCTGAATCGCACATGGTGACGGGTTTGTTTCGCGACCGCGACGCTGCCGAGCGCGCGTACCAGTCGACCGCCGATCGCGGCTACGGCAGAAACGACGTCAACGTCGTGATGTCCGACGCGACGCGCGAGCGTTATTTCGCACCTGGCACGACGCGCACCGAGCTCGGCAACAAGGCGGCTGAAGGCGCCGCCTCCGGCGGCGCGGGCTCAGGCCGGGGCGGCACCGAATGCATTCGGTGCCACACCGGTGCCGCCTCGCGGGCGGCGCTGCCGACAGCGATCATGGGGTGACGAGACAAGTCATCACGCCTTGTCGATCAGGTCCTTGGCCTTTTCCTTCGCGTCGCCTAAGCCCGATTGGGTCTTGCCGGCGATCTGGTCGACCTTGCCTTCATTC
>VBCQ01000029.1:2320-6929 GCA_005882155.1 Betaproteobacteria bacterium | reverse complement strand
AAGGACGTCCTGATCGGCGACCCCTATCAGCCGTTCTACGCGAAGGAGAAAGGCGTCGACCTCGGCGTCTCCACTTGGCCGCGCGACGCCTGGAAGATCGGCGGCGGGAGCGTCTCGGGTTGGATTTCGTACGACCCCGAGCTCGACCTCATCTACCACGGCACCGGCAATCCAGCGCCCTGGAACGCGGAGCAGCGACCGGGCGACAACAAGTTCACCGCGGGCCTCTTCGCGCGCTATTCCACGACGGGGCATGCGCGCTGGTTCTACCAGTTGAGTCCACACGACGAATTCGATTACGACGGCGCGAATGAAAGCCTCCTGATCGATCTCGCGTTGCCGAGCGGTCCACGCAAGGTCCTCGTGCACCCCGATCGCAACGGGTACGTCTACGTGATCGATCGCGCGACCGGCGAAGTGATCTCTGCCACGCCGTTCGTCCACATCACGACGTCGACCGGTGTCGATCGCGAGACCGGCGCGCTGCACTACGCACGCGAGAAGCCGCAACGCACGGGCACTGTCGTGCGCGACATCTGCCCCGGTGCTGCCGGCGCCAAGAACTGGCAGCCATCGGCCTATTCGCCGCGCACGCGGCTCGTCTACATCCCGCATCAGAACCTGTGTCAGGACGCGGAGGCTGTGCAGACAAGCTACATCTCCGGCACGCCCTACATCGGCGCCATCGTCAAGATGAAGCCGGGGCCGGGCGTGACGCGCGGCCGGCTAACGGCGTGGGACCCGCTCGCCGCGCGTGCGGCCTGGACCATCGAAGAGGACCTGCCGGTCTGGAGCGGCGCGCTCGTCACCGCCGGCGACCTCGTGTTCTACGGGACGATGGACGGATGGTTCAAGGCGCTCGACGCCACGAACGGCCATCTGCTGTGGCAGTTCAAAACAGGCTCGGGCATCGTCGGCCAACCGATCGCGTACCGCGGGCCCGACGGCAAGGCGTACATCGCGGTGCTGTCCGGGGTCGGCGGCTGGGCCGGGGCCGTCGTCGCGAGCGATCTCGACACGCGCGACGGCAGCGCGGCGTTGGGCTTCGCGAATGTGATGGGCGACCTCAAACAGCGCACTGCCAAGGGCGGCATGCTCTATGTGTTCGCACTACCTTGATTGCGCAGCGGTTGCGTGTGCGCTTCTGATGCTCGCCGCATGCGAGCGCGAGAAGCGCGACTTCAATCCGCCGCCTGCGGGAGCGAGCGTCGGCGCGTCTGCAGACGTCGCGAAGATGCTCGACCACTACGAACGAAACGCCTCCGCACTCGCCGCCGGCAAGCGGCTGTGGACTTGGTACAACTGCAACGGCTGTCACGCCAACGGCGGCGGCGGATCGGGCCCGCCGCTGATGGACGATGTGTGGATCTATGGCGGCGACGCGATGACGATCTACCGCACGATCAGCGAGGGCCGCCCGAACGGCATGCCGGCATTCCGCGGCCGCGTCCCCGAAGATCAGCTTTGGCAACTGACCGCCTATGTGCGCTCGCTGTCGGGACTCGCGCCGATGGATGCAGTCACGAATCGCGATGACGCTTTTCTGACGCGTCCGCCCGAGGCGATGCTGGATCAGCCGGATCCTGAGCGGGCTCGGCCGTCGGCGGGTTCCGGACAACGATGATGGACGGCATGCACGACGTCTGGTTGCCCGCGGGGCCGCAGGCGGCGACGCTGTTTCAGCTCTGGATCGCGATGCTCGTGGTGTGCGTGCTGGTGTTCGTCGGCGTCATGGCGGCGCTTGCGATCGCCCTCCGGCGCGCCCCGCGCGCGACCGCCGCGACGCCCCCCGATCTCGCTGTGCTCACACGCGGCGAACCGAGGCTTCATCGCTTGATCGGCGGCGCGGTCGCGCTGTCGGGCGTGCTGCTGATCGGCCTGCTCGTCGCGAGCTTCCTCACCGATCGCGCGATTGCGCAACTGCCGCTCGTCGACGCGGTGCGCATCGATCTGATCGCGCATCAATGGTGGTGGGAGGCCCGCTATGAGCCGGGCGATCCGGCGCGGGTGTTCGCAACTGCCAACGAGTTGCACGTGCCGGTCGGCCGGCCGGTGCTGCTGACGCTGCGTGCCGACGACGTCATTCACAGCTTCTGGGTTCCGAACCTGCACGGCAAGAAGGACCTGATTCCCGGCCGCGAATCGACCTTCGCGTTTCGCGCCGACCGCAAGGGTGTCTATCGCGGCCAGTGCACCGAGTTCTGCGGTTATCAGCATGCGCACATGGGCTTGTTCGTGATCGCCGACGAGCCGGGCGACTACGCGCGATGGGAAGCCGCGCAGCGGCTTCCCGCGCGCGCGCCGCGCAGCGACGAGGAACGGCGCGGCTTCGAGCTCACGACCGGCTCGACCTGCGGGATGTGCCACACGATCGTCGGAACCAGCGCGCAGGGGCAGCGTGCGCCCGACCTCACGCACCTCGCGGCGCGCTCCACGCTCGCCGCGGGTACCGTGCCGAACACGGCGGTGACGCTCAAGGCGTGGGTCGCCAACCCGCAGGCGATCAAGCCCGGCGTCAACATGCCGGCGCATGCGTTCGCCGACGGCGACCTCGCGGCGATCAGCGCCTATCTCGGTTCGCTGCAATGACGACAGACCCGGCCCCCACAGTGACCGAGGCCGCGGCGCTCGCCCGCACCTGGGCCGACAAGCGCGGCATCGTCGGCTGGCTGCGTACGAACAATCACAAAGTGATCGGCCTGCGCTTCATCGTCACCGCGCTGGTCTTCTTCGCTGCGGCGGGCGTCATGGGCGGGCTGATGCGGCATCAGCTCGCCAAGCCCGACAGCACGCTCGTCGGCCCGGACTTCTACAACATGCTCTTCAGCACCCACGGCACGACGATGATGTTCCTGTTCGCCGTCCCGATGATGCAAGGCTTTGCGGTCTACCTCGTGCCGCTGATGGTCGGCACCCGCAACACGGCGTTCCCGCGCATGACGGCGTGCGCCTACTGGCTGTATCTGATCGGCGGGCTGCTGTTGTTCGGCGCCTTCTTCACCAACACCGGCCCCGACGCCGGATGGTTCGCCTACGTGCCGCTCGCCGGCCCGCAGTACGGGCTCGGAAAGCGCGCCGACGTCTGGAACATGCTCGTCACCTACACCGAGGCGATGGGGCTGATGGTCGCGGTCGACATCACGACGGTCATCTTGAAGATGCGCGCACCGGGAATGTCGCTGCGCAGGATGCCGCTGTTCGTCTGGGCCTCGCTCGTGACCTCGGTGATGATCATCTTCGCGATGCCGATGGTGATGCTGGCGGCCAACCTCGTGCAGCTCGACCGCATGGTCGGCACCCATTTCTTCAACCCCGCCGAGGGCGGCGACGCGGTCCTCTGGCAGCACCTGTTCTGGTTCTTCGGCCACCCCGAGGTGTACTTCATCTTCGTGCCCGCGCTCGGCTTCATCTCGGCGATCATCCCGACCTTCGCGCGGCGCCCGATGGTCGGGCACGACGCCGTCGCGCTGTCGCTGATCGCGACCGGCTTCCTGTCGTTCGGGCTGTGGGTGCACCACATGTTCGCGACCAACATCCCCGAGCTCGGCAAGAGCTTCTTCACCGCGATGAGCTTCATGATCGCGATCCCGACCGCGGTGCAGATCTTCTGCTGGATCGCCACCTTGTGGGCGGGGCGCATCCATCTGCGAACGCCGCTGCTGTTCGTGCTCGGCTTCTTCTTCATCCTGATGATCGGTGGCCTGACCGGCGTCATGCTCGGATCGGTGCCGCTGGATCTGCAGGTCCACGACACGTACTTCGGCGTCGCGCACCTGCACTACGTGCTCATCGGCGGCGCGGTGTTTCCCCTGTTCGCGGCCGTCTACTACTGGTTCCCCAAGATCACCGGGAAGCGCTGGCAGTTCTGGCTCTTCTTCATCGGGGTGAACGTGACGTTCTTTCCGATGCACCAGCTCGGGCTCGCCGGCATGCCGCGCCGCGTCTACACGTACGGCGCCGAAACCGGATGGGCAACGCTGAGCCTGGTCTCGACGGTCGGCTAGGTCATCAACGACCTGAGCATGTTCATCTTCGTGTTCAACGTAGCCCGCACGTTGTGGAAAGGCGAGCATGCGCCGGACAACCCGTGGGGGGCGGGAACGCTCGAGTGGTCCGTCGCGTCGCCGCCGCCGGCGTACAACTTCGCCGCGCTGCCGGTGGTGTCGTCGCGCGAGCCGCTGTGGTCGCCGCCGCCGCCGTCGAGCCCGACCCACGTGACGGGCTTGTCGACGCAGATCAGGGAAGGGCTCGTGACGACCGTGATCGATGCGTTGCCCGACGTGCGCTACGCCTACCCGGAACCGGAGATCTGGCCGTTCGTCGCGGCCTTGCTCATCAGCGCGTGGCTCGTCTGGTCGATCTGGTCGGTCGCCGGTTTCGCGTGGGGAATGATTCCGCCGGCCATCGCCTTCATCTTCTGGTACTGGCCGAACAAGGAGGAGACCTTGAGGGAGCTGGCTCGGGAGAAGCCGCCGTGACGCAACGACGCGAGCAACGACCCGCCAGCGTGCCGGCGCGGCGCCGCGGCGACGCACTCGATGTCGCCGAGCTGCCGAGCTACGGCTTCTCGCACCGCAGCCTGATGTGGTGGGGCAACGCAGGGATGATG
>VBCQ01000029.1:0-2269 GCA_005882155.1 Betaproteobacteria bacterium | reverse complement strand
ACTGCGCTGGGGCACGTTGAATCTGGTGCTGATTCTCGCGAGCGCGGTGCCGAACCACTACGCCGGGCGCAAGGCACTCGATCGCGACGTGCGCGGGGTTCGCATCGGGCTCATCGGCGCGTCGCTGTTCGGCCTCGCGCTTTGCGGCGTTCGCGCGCTCGAGCTCACGGCCCTCAACGTGCGCTGGGACGACAGCGCCTACGGCTCCATCGTCTGGATGCTGATCGGGCTGCACACGTTCAACCTCGTCACCGACTTCGGCGACACGCTGGTGCTGACCGCCGTCATGTACACCAAGCCGCTCGAGGGCAAGCGCTTCGTCGACATCGCGGAGAACACCGGCTATTGGTGGTTCGTCGTGCTCACGTGGATACCGATCTATGCGGTGATCTACTGGGGCGCACGGGTGTAGGCGATGCGCATCTGGATCGCGCTGCTCGTTGCACCGGTGCTCGCGCTCACCGATCAGAGCGTTGCGTATGCGGTCGTCGGCTGGGCCTGCGCGCATCAGAGCGCCTACGCGATCCATCTCGTCCATCTGATTTTTCTCGGCGCCACTTCGGCGTGCGCCGTCATGGCGTGGCAAGCACGCCACCACGCTGCGCGCTCGAACGCGACCGCTGACGCGTCCGAGCGCGACTTTCTCGTACCGCTCGCGACGGCCTCGGCGGCGCTTTCGGCGCTGACCGTCGCAGCGATGTGGATCCCGACATGGCTGATCACTTCGTGCATCGCCTGATCGCCGCTGCGGTGGCGGGGTCCTGGGCGCAAACCGCTGCGGCCCATCATGCCGATGGTGGAAGCACCGGAGCTGGCGCGGTTGTCGCAGTCGCTCTTGCGCTCGTGTTGGCCACCGGCGGGCTGCTGTACGCGATCGGTCTGCGCAAGCTGTGGAAGAAGGCGGGTGTCGGCCGCGGAATTCGCATCGCCGATGTCGCGCGCTTCACGCTTGGCTGGTTGACTCTGGGAATCGCGCTGCTGGGACCGATCGACGAAATTGCAGAGCGCTCGTTCTCGTTGCACATGGTTCAGCACGAGCTGCTGATGGTCGTCGCTGCACCGCTGATCGTGCTCGGGCGTCCGCTGGAGGCGTGGGCCTGGGCCGCGAGCGTCGGCGTGCGGCGCGCAGCTGCCGTGCTACGTGCGGCGCCGCTGCGCAGACTCTGGGATCTGCTTGGAACGCCGGTCGGTGCATGGACATTCCATGCACTCGCGCTCTGGATGTGGCACCTGCCTGCGCTGTTCAGCGCGGCGCTCGCGAGCCTGCCGCTGCATTGCCTGCAGCACGCCTGCTTCTTCGCTTCCGCGCTCGGCTTTTGGTGGGTCGCCTGCGGTGGCATCGCACGCGCAACGAACGCCGCGTCGATCGCGAGCCTGTTCACGACGATGCTTCACACCAGCGCATTGGGCGCATTGCTGACCTTCGCGCCGACCCCCTGGTACGCGCAAGGCAGCTCTGCGGCCTTCGGCCTCTCCGCCCTCGAAGACCAGCAGCTCGGAGGTCTCGTGATGTGGGTCCCCGGTGGCTTCGCCTACATGGTTGCCGGCCTCGCGATCGTCGGCGCGTGGTTGGCCCGGCCGGAGCCAAGCGCGAGTCGGATGGGCAGAACCACGTGACGGTGTGTCGCCGCTCGGCGCGCACTTCGTGTCGATAACTCGTTCATCGTCGGCAGCATTGCCAACAGCCGATGCGGGCTGCCGGCACAATGCCGCCGCATGATCAGCCTGACCCGACTCACGATCCGCCGTGCCCGTGAAGAGCGGCTGGCCCAAGTGGCCGGCAGCCTGACCTTCACGACCGTGCTGTCGATCGTGCCGCTGTTCGCGGTGAGTTTCGCGCTCTTCACGCGCTTTCCGATCTTCAAGCGCTTCGAGCAGGCGATCGAACAGATTCTGTTGAAGAGCCTGCTGCCGATGGATATCTCGCGCACCGTCCTCAAGTACCTGAGCCAGTTCGCCGCGAATGCGAACAGCCTGACCTGGGCCGGCTCGCTGTTTGTGCTGGTCACCGCGATCGCCCTGCTGCTGACGGTGGAGAACGCGCTCAACCAGATCTGGGAAGTGAAACGAAGCCGGCCGTTCCTCAAGCGCGTCGGCTTGTACGCGTTGATGTTGGCCATGGGGCCACCGGCGCTCGGCGTGAGCCTGTGGGCCACATCGTATGTGCTCGGCGCATCGGCGGGTCTCATTGCCACCGTCCCGCCATCGGTCAAGTTCGTGCTCGACCTGGGCCCGATGGCGCTCGGCATGGTGGCATGGAGCTGCGTGT
>VBCQ01000228.1:15392-18923 GCA_005882155.1 Betaproteobacteria bacterium | reverse complement strand
ACGTCGGCATGCCGATGCTCGGCCGCACGCAGACCTGGGTCCGCGTCGAATGAAGCGCCGCGTCAATCGTCGCCACGCGATCGGCAGCGCGCTCGCGACCGCGGCGGCCGCAGCGGCGTGGCCGCTGCAGGCGAAGGCCGGCGACATCGTCATCGGCCAAAGTGCGCCGGTCAGCGGGCCGGTGGCCGACGCATTCAAGGGCGTGCTGGCCGGCGAGAAGATGGCGTTCGAGCAGATCAACCGCAAGGGCGGCATCGAAGGGCGCACAGTGCGCCTGGTCCTGCTCGACGACGCCTACGACCCGCGGCGCACGGTGGACAACGTCACCACCTTGATCGAGCGCGACAAGGTCGTTGCGTTGACCGGTCTGGGCAGCACCGCCGGCGTCGGCGCGACGCTGCCGCTGCTGCTCGACAAGAAGGTGCCGCTGGTCGGCGTCTACACCGGCGCACCGAACCTGCGGATGAAGCCGCACCCGTACTTCTTCACGACGCAGGCGAGCTTCAAGGACGAGGTGTTCTATTCGATCCGCAACCTCGTGACCTTGCGCTTGACGCGCATCGCAGTCGTCTACCAGAACAACGAGTTCGGCAAGTTCATGCTGCCGGTGGCCGAGCAGGCGATCAAGGACCAGGGCGCGACGCTCGCCGCCACCGCCGCGCTCGGCATCGACGGCAGCGACGCGATTGCCGCCGCGCAAGCGGTCGCCGCGAAGCAGCCGCAAGCGGTGCTGATGATCGCGGTCGGCCCGTCGGTCGCAGGCTACGTGAAGGCGAATCGAAACTACGTCGGCGTTCCGATCTACACGATCTCGACCGCCGTCGGCGCGCTGCCGGCGCTCGGCGAAGACGCGCGCGGCCTCGCGATGACGCAAGTCATTCCGTACCCGTGGCGGCAGACAACGACGATGGCACGCGAGTTCGCGCTCGAATGCGAGCGCGCGCAGCAGCCGGTCGCTTACGACACCTACGGCGGCTACCTGCTCGCACGCTTTCTGCTCGAGGCGCTGCGCCGCTGCGGCAAGAGCGTGAGCTCGGAGACGCTCGTCAAGACGATCGAGAGCGGGCAGCGCTGGGACTACGGTGGCGTCAACCTGAGCTTCAGCGCGAACAACCACCACGGCACCAACTTCGTCGAGACGACGATCATCGGGCCGCGGCTGACGTTCATGCGCTAGGCAGCGCGCGATTCGTCAACGATGGGCGCGCGCTGCGCTCGTCGCGGCATGGCCGGTGGCAGCGCGCTGTCGGCCGGCGATCCACTCGTCGATGCGCGATTCGAGCAGCGTCAGCGGCAACGCGCCGTCGTCGAGCAGCGCGTTGTGAAAGCCGCGGATGTCGAAGCGCTCGCCGAGCGCGGCTTGGGCGCGCGCCTTCAGCTCCTTGATCTTCAGTTCGCCGATCTTGTAGCCCAGCGCCTGGCCGGGCTGCACGATGTAGCGGTCGACCTCCGACGCGGCGTAGTCGTCGGCGATGCCGGCGTTGTCGACAAGGTAGCGCACGGCCTGCTCGCGCGTCCAACCGAAGGCGTGCAGACCGGTGTCGACGACAAGCCGGCAGGCGCGAACCATTTCCCAGCTCAACGCGCCGAAGCGCGAGTACGGATCCTTGTACAGCCCGAGCGCTGGTCCCAGGCTTTCGGCATACAGCGCCCAGCCTTCGCCGTAGGCGACGTACCAGCCGTCGCGGCGAAACGCCGGCAAGCCCTTGATCTCCTGCGCGCGGGCGCTTTGCAGATGGTGGCCCGGCACCGCCTCGTGCAGGAAGGTGTTCTCCATCTCGTAGATCGGCCGCGTCGCGAGGCTCAGCACGTTGGCCTCGAAGAAGCCGGCGCGGCTGCCGTCAAGTGCGCCGGACGTGTAGTGCTCGGCGTTGTCGCCTTCGTAGGCTTCCATCGCACGGATGCCGTAGGGCAGACGCGGCAGCTCGGCGAACAAGCGCGGCAATTCGGCATCGACGCGCTTGGCGATGTCGCGGTAGGCCTTCAGCATCTCGTCGGGCTGGGTGAAGTAGAAGCGCTTGTCGGCCTTGATGCTCTGCGCAAATTCGCTTCGCGTGCCCTTGAAGCCGATCTGCGCAATCAGTGCGTCCATCGCGCGCTGGATCCGCGCCACTTCGCGCAGGCCCAAGTCGTGCACCTCTTGCGGCGTCAGCGTCGTGGTGGTCATTTCCTGCACCGCGAGCGCGTAGTAGGCGTTGCCGCCCGGCAGCAGCGACGCGGCGAGCGAAGCGCGGCACGCCGGCAAGTATTCCTGCTCGATGAAGCGCTTGAGCTTCGCAAAGGCCGGCTGCACCTGGTCGGCGATCGCCTGGCGCGCGGCGGCTTGCAGGCGCAGCTTGTCGGCCTCGGCGAAGTCCGGCGGGAACGACTGGAACGGTGCGTACAGCGGACTCGTCGTCGGGTCGGCGCCGGTGAACGCGTCGAACTGCGCCGGGACGCGGGCCATCGCTTCGATCGGCGGCATCCAGCCCGATTGCATGCCGGCGCGCATCAGCGCGGTCAGCTGCTCGAACGCGAGCGGAACGGCGGCCAGGCGCTTCAGATAGTTGTCGTAGTCGCGCGCGTTGCGAAACGGGCTCGCCTTCGCCAACGCGGCCAAGCTGTGCTGCGGCCCGGCGATCGGCGCGACCACCAGCCAGCCGCCGAGACCATTGAACGGCAGCGCACCATACAGCGCGTTGACCGCGTCGGTGAGGCGCAGGTTGCGCAGCATCAGCGCGTGCGAGACGCGGTCTTGCGAATTCAGTCGCCGTGGGTCGAAGCCTTGCAGCTCGCCGATCAGCGCTTTGACATGCGCCTTGCGTCGAGCGATCGCGGCGGGCGACCGATCGCTCAGCCGGTCGTTGTAATCGTCGACGCCGACGAAGGTCGCGTACTCGGGCGACTCCTTCAGTTCGTAGCGGAACTCGCGCTCGAACAGCGCCTGCAGCGTCTTGTTCGCGGGTGGCTCGGGCGGCGTCGCCGCGAAGGCAAGCGCCGACGCGATCAGGCCGGCCGCGAGCAGCAACAGCGAGCGGAGGATCGCCGGCCGACTAGACATCGATATTCGCGGCACGCAACGCGTTGCTCTCGATGAACTCGCGCCGCGGCTCGACCTCGTCGCCCATCAGCATCGTGAAGACGCGGTCGGCTTCGATCGCGTCGTCGATCTGCACCTTCAGCAGGCGGCGCACGCCGGGGTCCATCGTCGTCTCCCACAGCTGCTGCGGGTTCATTTCGCCGAGGCCTTTGTAGCGCTGGCGGCCGACCGCGGATTCGGCCTGCGCCATCAGCCAAGCCATCGCCTGGCGGAAGTCGCTGACTTTGGCTTCCTTCTGCCGCTCGCCTTCGCCGCGGCGGATCACCGCGTCGACGCCGACCAGTCCCTTGAACGTGCGGCCCGCGGTCGACAGCGCTTCGTAGTCGGCGCCATGAACGAAGTCGGCGCTGATGACGCTGCTCTTCACATTGCCATGTTGGATGCGGCTGATGCGCAGGATGTGCTTGTCCATCCGCGCGTCGAATTCGGCGCTGACCTCGGCGTCGTGCAGC
>VBCQ01000228.1:0-15299 GCA_005882155.1 Betaproteobacteria bacterium | reverse complement strand
GGCGCGATCCGATCCCGTCGCCGGCTTGAAGACACAGTCGTCAAGGCCGGTCGCGATCAAATAATCTTCCAGCGCGCGCTCGTCCTTCAAATACTGCTCGGACTTGCCGCGCGTCACCTTGTAGAGCGGCGGCTGGGCGATATAGAGGTGGCCGCGGTCGATCAGTTCGCGCATCTGCCGGTAGAAGAAAGTCAGCAGCAGCGTGCGGATGTGGGCGCCGTCGACGTCGGCGTCGGTCATGATGATGATGCGGTGGTAGCGCAGCTTGTCGGCGTTGAAGTCGTCGCCGCCCGAGCCCTTGCCGATCCCGGTCCCGAGCGCGGTGATCAGCGTCAGGATCTCGTTGCTTGCCAGCAGCTTTTCGTAGCGCGCCTTCTCGACGTTGAGGATCTTGCCGCGCAGCGGCAGGATCGCCTGGAACTTGCGGTCCCGCCCCTGCTTGGCCGAGCCGCCGGCCGAGTCGCCCTCGACGATGTAGATCTCGCACAGCGCCGGGTCTTTTTCCTGGCAGTCGGCGAGCTTGCCGGGCAGTCCCATGCCGTCGAGAACGCCTTTGCGGCGCGTCATCTCGCGCGCCTTTCGAGCCGCCTCACGGGCGCGCGCGGCGTCGACGATCTTGCCGCAGATGATCTTCGCGTCGCTCGGGTTCTCGAGCAGGTAGTCGGTTAGCGCCTTGCTGACGACGTCTTCGACCGGGCCGCGCACTTCGCTCGAGACGAGCTTGTCCTTGGTCTGGCTCGAGAATTTCGGTTCGGGCACTTTCACGCTCAGCACGCAGCACAGGCCTTCGCGCATGTCGTCGCCGGTGACCTCGACCTTGGCTTTCTTCGCCAGCTCGTTGTCTTCGATGTACTTGTTGATGACGCGCGTCATCGCGGCGCGCAGGCCGGTCAGGTGGGTGCCGCCGTCGCGCTGCGGAATGTTGTTGGTGAAGCAGAGGACGTTCTCGCTGTAGCCGTCGTTCCACTGCATCGCGACCTCGGTCGTGATGACGCTGCCCTGGTCGCTCGTCTTGTCGCCGGTGGCGTGGAAGATGTTCGGGTGCAGCACCTTCTTGCCGGTATTGATGAAGTCGACGAAGCCTTTCACCCCGCCGGCGAATGCGAAGTTGTCTTCCTTGTTGTTGCGCTCGTCGACCAAGCGGATCCGCACGCCGTTGTTGAGGAAGCTCAGCTCGCGCAGCCGCTTGCTGACGATGTCGTAGTGGAAGTCGATGTTCGAGAAGATCTCGAGGTCGGGCAGGAAGTGGACCTCGGTGCCGCGCTTCTCGGTCTCGCCGATCACCTTCATCGGCGAGATGTCGAAGCCGTTGCGCTGCTCGATCACGCGGTCTTGCGGCACGCCCTGGCGGAACTCCATGAAGTGCGAATGACCCTCGCGGCGCACCGTCAGGCGCAGCCATTTCGACAGGCCGTTGACGCAGCTGACGCCCACGCCGTGCAGCCCACCCGACACCTTGTAGCTGTTCTGGTTGAACTTGCCGCCGGCGTGCAGCTCGGTCAGCGCAATCTCGGCCGCACTGCGCTTGGGCTCGTGCTTGTCGTCCATCTTCACGCCGGTCGGGATGCCACGGCCGTTGTCGATGACCGAGATCGAGTTGTCGGTGTGGATCGTGACGACGATGTCGTCGCAGTGGCCGGCCAGCGCCTCGTCGATCGAGTTGTCGACAACCTCGAAGACGAGGTGGTGCAAGCCGGTGCCGTCGGAGGTGTCGCCGATGTACATGCCGGGGCGCTTGCGCACCGCCTCCAGCCCTTCGAGGATCTGGATCGACCCTTCACCGTATCCGGTGTCTTGGGGCAAGGAATCAGGACTCTGGGATTCGCTCATGTCTTCGTGCAAAGAGGGCCCCGCGGGGCCCGGGCGTCAATCTGACTGGAACCCCCCGCTTGGCGGGGGGCAGGGGGGTGCCAAGCCCACCGCGAAGCGAATCTAGCCGCCCCGCCGGGGCGGCTAGATTCGCATCGGCATCACCACGTACTTGAAGCCGGCCTGCTCGGGCACGGTGATCAGCGCGCTCGAATTGGTGTCCTGCAATTCGATTCGAATCATCTCCTGGCTCATGTTCGCGAGCGCGTCCATCAGGTAGGTGACGTTGAAGCCGATCTCGATCGTGTCGCCCGCGTAGTCGATCTCGAGCTCTTCCTTCGCTTCTTCCTGCTCGGCATTGCTCGACGCAATACGCAAGGTGCCGGGCTCGATGTTGACGCGAACGCCTTTGAACTTCTCGCTCGTCAGGATCGCCGCGCGCTGCAGGCTCGACAGCAAGGGCGCGCGGCCGAGCGTCACATGGTTCCTGTGGTTCTTCGGGATCACGCGGTTGTAGTCGGGGAACTTGCCTTCGACGAGCTTGGTGACGAACTCCATGCCGGAAAAGCTGAACTTGGCCTGGTTGCCGGCGAAGCGCATTTCGATCGGGCCGTCGCTCGCGTCCTTGTCGTCCTTCAACAGGCGCTGCAGCTCGAGCACGGTCTTGCGCGGCAAGATCACTTCCTGCTTCGGGATCTCGATGTCGAGCGTGGCTTGCGCGAGCGCGAGGCGATGGCCGTCGGTCGCGACGAGCGTCAGGCTCTTGCCTTCGGCGACGAACAGGATGCCGTTCAGGTAGTAGCGGATGTCGTGCACCGCCATCGCGAAATGGACCTGGTTGATGAGCTGCTTCAGCGTCTTTTGCGGCACGCTGAACGCGGGGCCGAAGTCGGCTGCTTCCTGCACCAGCGGGAAGTCGTCGGCCGGCAAGGTCTGCAGCGTGAAGCGGCTCTTGCCGCCTTGCAGCGTCAGCTTGTTCTGGTTCGCGCTCAGCGTGACCGTCTGGTCGGGCGGCAGCGCGCGAAGAATGTCGATCAGCTTGCGCGCGCCGACGGTGGTCGAGAAGCTCGCCGCGTCGCCATCGAACTCGGCCGTCGTCCGCACCTGGATCTCCAGGTCGCTGGTCGTGAACTCGATCTGTGCCGCGTTCTTGCGGATCAGCACGTTGGCGAGGATCGGCAAGGTGTGACGCCGCTCGACGATGCCCGACACCGCCTGCAGGGCGTTCAACACTTTTTCTTGCGCTGCCTTCAAGACAATCATGTCAACCTCTTAAATTAGTCGTTCTAGTAGGGGTGAACGGATTCTGTGGAGAACGCCATTTTCCCCTTTTCCTTCAAGCGCTTAGGTTCCTGCGAACCCTGTGCGGGCGAGCCCTGAAAAGGCGGGACTCGCGTCCCATAACTCGGACTTCGGTGCGGACGTTGTGGACAACCGGCAGCTTGTTCGAAAGTTGTCCCCACGGTTGTTGCTTGACAAGACCTGACATGCGACGCGCCGAATCGCTCATCCCTTCAGCGTCTGTTCGAGCACGTGCAGTTGCTGGTTCAGCTCGGTGTTCTTCTGCCGCTCGGCGGAGATCTTGCGCACCGCGTGCAGCACTGTCGTATGGTCGCGGCCACCGAACAGTTCGCCGATTTCCGGCAAGCTCTTCTGCGTCATTTCCTTGGCCAGGTACATCGCGATCTGGCGCGGTCGTGCGATGCTCGCCGGGCGCTTCTTCGAGTACATGTCGGCGACCTTGATCTTGTAGAAGTCGGCGCAGGTCTTCTGGATGTTCTCGACGCCGATCTGCCGATTTTGAATCGACAGCAGGTCCTTCAGCGCCTCGCGGGCGAGCTGGATGTTGATGTCCTTGTGGCTGAAGCGCGAGTAGGCGAGGATCTTGCGCAGCGCGCCTTCGAGCTCGCGCACATTCGCACGAACATTCTTCGCGACGAAGAACGCGACGTCTTCGGGCATCGTCGTGCCTTCGGCGTCGGCCTTGCGCATCAGGATCGCGACGCGCATCTCGAGCTCGGGCGGCTCGATCGCCACCGTCAGTCCGGCGTCGAAGCGCGACGTGAGACGCTCGTCGATGTCGACCAACCCCTTCGGGTAGGTGTCGCTCGTCATGATGATGTGCGCGCGCTTGGCCAGCAGCGCCTCGAACGCGTTGAAGAATTCCTCCTGCGTGCGCTCCTTGCCGGCAAAGAATTGCACGTCGTCGATCAGCAGCAAGTCGAGCGAGTGGTACTTGGCCTTCAGCTCGTCGAAAGTCTTGCGCTGGTAGTTCTTCACCACATCGGTGATGAACTGCTCGGCGTGCAGGTAGAGGATTCGCGCGTCGGGCTTGTCGGCCAACAGCGCGTTGCCGACGGCGTGGATCAAGTGCGTCTTGCCGAGGCCCACACCGCCGTAAATGAACAGCGGGTTGTACATCTGCCCCGGCGCGCCGGCGACATGCAGCGCCGCGGTGCGCGCCATCTGGTTCGCGCGGCCGGGCACCAGCGTGTCGAAGGTCAGGTTCAGGTTGAGACGCTGGCGCGACAAAGGCGGGGCCAGCGTCGCCAGCGTGATCGGCGCCGCCCGAGCGCTGCCGTTCAAGGCCTGCGCAGCGCTCAGCGGACCCGCGGCGGCCACCACCGCACTCGGCACGCCGTTGGCCACCGCACGCTCGACGCCGTCGCGCGCCAGCTCGCGATTGGCAAGAGCGATGTCGAGGCGAACCGGCTTGCCGGCGAGCTCGCTGAGCAGCGCTTCGATGCGGCCGGCGTATTGGTTGCGGATCCAATCGAGCTTGAAGCGGTTGGGCACCCGCAGCGTGACCACGGCACCGCCCGCCCCGACGTCGGCCACATCGGCCGCCGGCAATGGGCGTATCCAGGTATTGAATTGTTGTTCAGGCAGTTCGGCCGCGAGTCGTTCGCAGCCGCGCTGCCAGAGGTCAGCGCTCATGTTGTGGAAAACTCTTCTTGGAGCGGCCGGATTGTACAGCCCCGACAACCGCAAGGCGGTGGTTATCCACAGTTTTCGTCCCTCGGTCAAGACCCCGCCACAGGCGCATGCTGCCGTGCAAGTCTTTGACTTTGAAGGGGGTTTTTGGTGTAATACTCGGTTTCCCGAATCAGCGTCGGGCGAGCCCAATGAATGGCTGGACGAGACGCTCTTGACCCCGTCGAAAGCGCGTCGTCTCTCGTCAATCCAGGAATAAGTATGAAACGCACCTACCAAGCCTCGAAAGTCCGCCGCGCACGCACCCACGGGTTCCTCGTCCGCATGAAGAGCCGCGGCGGCCGCGCCGTGATCAACGCTCGCCGCGCCAAGGGCCGCAAGCGCCTGGCGGTCTGAAGCACCTCGCCGGTTCGACCTGTCCCTACGCGGGGTAGCGCCGTGATCGGCCGCATCGTGCGTTCCATCGATTTCGAGCGCGTCCTCGGCGCACCGACGCAGGCGCGCAGCTCGCACTTCGCCGTTCACCACCTCGCCGGCGTGCCGAGCCAGCCGGCGCGGCCGCTGCCGGCGGCCGATAAGCGCGAGTTGTCAACAGGGGCTGCACCTGAAGCGGGAATCTCTGTGGATGACTCGTCGCCGCCGGTCCCCGTGAGCGGCGTTTGGCTCGGTGCCGTGGTGCCGAAGCGGCACGCCCGGCGCGCTGTCACGCGCTCGCTGCTGAAGCGCCAGATCCGCGCTGCGGCGGACCGTCAGGAGTGCCTGACGAGCGGACTGTGGGTCGTTCGCTTGCGTGCGCCATTCGATGGCGCAAGATTCAAGAGCGCCGCGTCGAACGCGCTGCGCGACACCGCGCGCGACGAGCTCGATGCGGTGTTGGCCGCTGCGGTCCGCCGCCAAGCGGCGGCCTAAGCCCGCGCTGCCATGCTCCGCGCCGTCGTCGACCTTCCGCGCCGTGGGCTGATCGCGCTGGTGCGCGCTTATCGTTTGCTGCTCAGCCCCTGGCTCGGCAGCGCCTGTCGCTTCGAGCCGACCTGCTCGGCGTATGCATTGCAAGCGCTGCAGGACCATGGTGCCGGTGGCGGAACGCTGTTGACGCTCGCTCGAATCGCGCGCTGCCATCCGTGGTGCGCCGGCGGCTACGATCCGGTACCCGATCGACCGCTGCGCTTGTTCAGTCGCTTGATCGGCGCGCCGTCGTCGGCGTGTGCTCACGCGGCGTCCCATCCCCTTCCCCCGGAAAAATCCTCTTCATGAACGACATCCGTCGCAACCTGCTCTGGGGCGTCTTTCTCGTCTCGCTGTTCCTGATCTACGACGCATGGAACAAGTACAACGGCCAGCCTTCGCTGTTCGATCGCCCGCACGCTGCGGCGCCGGCCACCGCGCCGGCCGGATCGGCGCCGCTCGGCAACGGCGTGCCGACGCCGTCGAGCACGCCCGCACCGCCTGTGACGGCGGGCGCCGCCGCGACGGTGGCAGCGGCGGCATCGGCGCCGGCAGTGACGACGACCGAGCGCGTCACGATCATCACCGACCGGATCAAGGCGACGCTCGACACGCTGGGCGGCGACCTGGTTCGCGTCGAGCTGCTGGGCCAAGCCGACGAAAACGATCCGACGAAGAACGTCGTCTTGCTCGACGAGTCGAGCCAGCGGCTCTACAAAGCGCAGAGCGGGCTCATCGCCGCGCAAGGCGGAACGGCGTTGCCCAACCACAAGACGCCGATGACGCTGCTGCCCGGAGAGCGCACGCTCCAAGAGGGCAGCAACGAACTGCAGATCAAGCTCGAGTCGCCGGTGGTCGGTGGCGTCAAGCTCGTGAAGACCTTTCATTTCAAGCGCGGCGACTATGTCATCGGCGTGCGCCATGAGGTCGTCAATGCGTCGGCCGCGCCGGTGAATCCGCAGCTGTACTTGCAGCTGGTTCGCGATGGCAATTCGCCGCCCGGCGGCTCGAGCTTTTACTCGACCTTCACCGGCCCGGCGGTCTACACCGAGGCGTCGAAGTTCAAGAAGATCGACTTCAAGTCGATCGAGAAGCGCAAGCCCGGCGAGCAACCCGAGCACGACACCAGCGCGGACAACGGCTGGGTCGCGATGGTCCAGCATTACTTCGCTTCGGCGTGGCTGCTCGGCGCGAGCGGCGACGAGAAACGCCCGCGCGACTTCTTCACGACCAAGGTCGGAACCAACCAGTACGCCGTCGGCATGATCGTGCCCTTGGGTATGGTCGAGCCGGGCGCGACCAAGGCGGTCGACGCGCGGCTGTTCGTCGGTCCGCAGGAAGAGAACCAACTCGCGTCGATCGCACCGGGGCTCGAGCTGGTCAAGGACTATGGCGTTCTGACGGTGCTCGCCAAGCCGCTGTTCTGGCTGCTGACGCAATTGCACAAGCTGATCGGCAATTGGGGCTTCGCGATCGTCGCCCTGGTCGTCGTGCTGAAGATCGCGTTCTACTGGCTCAATGCCAGCGCCTACCGCTCGATGGCCAAGATGAAGGCGATCAACCCGAAGGTCATGGAGATGCGCGAGCGGCTGAAGGACAAGCCGCAGCAGATGCAGCAGGAGATGATGCGCATCTATCGCGAGGAAAAGGTCAATCCGCTCGGCGGCTGTTTGCCGATCTTCGTGCAGATGCCGTTCTTCATTGCGCTGTACTGGGTGTTGCTGTCGTCGGTCGAAATGCGCCATGCACCGTGGATCGGCTGGATCACCGACCTGTCGGCGAAGGACCCGTACTACATCCTGCCCTTGCTGATGACGGCCACCAGTTTGCTGCAGACCTGGCTCAATCCGACACCGCCCGATCCGGTGCAGGCGAAGATGATGTGGATCATGCCGATGGTGTTCTCGGTGATGTTCTTCGTCTTCCCGGCGGGGTTGGTGCTGTACTGGCTGACCAACAACATCCTCTCGATCACGCAGCAGTACCTGATCAACAAGCAGCTCGGCGTGGCCGGCAAGTAGCCTCGCTGTGCCGAGCGCGTGAACTTCGCACGGCGGCACGGCGCGACCAGTCAAGACGTTGCGGATCGCGTCGATAAACTGAGATCGATCAATGCGGGGCATGACTCGCCGCTGCAGTCCGCAGCGGCGGCTCAGGAGCCCGTTCGGTCCTAGCCTTCTCGGCTGCGGCCTGCGTCTCTCCCCCCGCGCCATTCACCGTGCCCGGCTCGGCGAAAATCCGCGGATGCTGCCGCGCCATCACGAGCCCATCGTCGCCATCGCGAGCGCGCCCGGGCGCGGCGCGGTCGGCATCGTTCGCGTCTCGGGACGCGACCTCGGCTCGGTGATCGCTGCGCTGTGCGCGCGTGTGCTCGCGCCGCGCCATGCGACCTATCTGCCGTTTCTCGATGCCGACGGCCAGCCGATCGACCAGGGCCTCGCAATCCACTTTCCGGCACCGCATTCATACACCGGCGAAGCGGTGCTCGAGCTGCAAGCGCACGGTGGTCCGGTCGTGCTGCAGCTGCTGCTCGCGCGTTGCCTCGAGGCCGGCACCGGTATCGGGCTGCGCGTCGCCGAGCCGGGCGAATTCACCGCGCGCGCCTACCTCAACGACAAGCTCGACCTGGCGCAAGCCGAAGCGGTCAGCGACCTGATCGACGCGAGCACCGAGGCGGCCGCGCGCTCAGCGAGCCGCTCGCTTGCCGGCGACTTCTCGGCCGAAGTCCATGCGCTGCGCGACCGGCTCGTCGAGCTGCGCATGCTGGTCGAGGCGACGCTCGATTTTCCCGAGGAAGAGATCGATTTTCTCGAGCAGGCCAACGCGCGCGGCCGGCTGGCCGCGATCGCCGAACAGCTCGATGCGCTGCTCGACCGCGCGCGCCAGGGCGCGCTGCTGCGCGAAGGCATCAAGGTCGTCATCGCCGGCCAGCCCAACGTGGGCAAGAGCTCGCTGCTGAATGCGCTGGCCGGCGCCGAGCTCGCGATCGTCACGCCGATTCCCGGCACCACGCGCGACAAGGTCAGCGAGACGATCCAGATCGAAGGCGTGCCGCTGCACGTCATCGACACCGCCGGCCTGCGCGACAGCGCCGACGAGGTCGAGCGCATCGGCATCGCACGCGCCTGGGCCGAGATCGAAGCCGCCGATGCGGTCCTCTTGCTGCGCGACCTGATGCGCGTCGGCGATCCGACCCACGATGCCGGCGACGCCGCGATCGCCGGGCGACTGCCGGCAAGCCTCGTCGACAGCGGCCGTTTGCTGACGGTCTTCAACAAGGCCGATGCGGCGCCGCCGGTGCGGCCGTTGAACGGCATCGTGATCTCGGCGAAGACCGGCGCCGGACTCGACGCGTTGCGCCGCAAGCTGCTCGAGCTCGCCGGTTGGCACGCCAACCCCGAAGGCTTGTTCATCGCGCGAACGCGTCACGTTCACGCGCTGCGCCAGACCGCAGAGCATCTGCGCCTGGCGCAGCAGCAGGCGGCACGCGACGACGCGGCGCTCGACCTGCTCGCCGAAGAATTGCGCCTGGCGCAGCGCAGTCTCGGCGAGATCACCGGCGAGTTCACGCCCGACGATTTGCTCGGAGAAATCTTCAGCCGCTTCTGTATCGGAAAGTGAGCGCGACGCGGAGGCGATAAATGCGACAAACGGCCGCTGTTCGCCGATCAGTGGCTTGCGTTGCCGGCGCGGGCGATTGTGACCCAGCGGCGTGCGAACCATAATCGGCCGATGGAACTGAACCAGCTGGTGCAAGCGATCCAGACGCTGAACGCGGAAGACGCGTTTCGGGCGCGGCTCACGCTCGACCAGTGGCGAACGATCGCGCCTTACTTGACGCGGCACGACATCCGGGCCGGCGACCTGTTGATCAAGCAGGGCGACACCGATCGATCGATGTACTTTCTCGGCCAAGGCTCGTTGCAGGTGTTCGTCACCGGCGGGCCGCCGGGCAGCAACCGGATCGCAATCCTGCGCGCCGGCTCGGTGGTCGGCGAGCCGGGTTTGTTCACCGACGGGCCGCGGATGGCCAATGTCGAAGCGATGACGCCGTGCTCTGTGTGGGCCTTGCGCGGCCCGCGACTCGAAGAGATGTCGCAACGCTCGCCGGCGCTCGCGCTCGAGTTGCTGCGTGCCGCCGGTGGCGTGATGGCCACGCGCATGCGCGCGAACACGACCCGCCAAATTCCTTGCACATAACGCGTAACGCCTAGCGGCGGGACGGAAGGCGGGCCGCTGAAGCGGCCCTTTTCTTTTGGCGCGCGCGCGCTAATTTGCGCCGAGCAATTTTCCTTCGGCCAACGCCAGCGGCTCGGGCAGGCCCGACAGCACCAGCGTGTCGCCGCTCGCGAGCACCAGGCCGTCGAGCGGCTTGGTGACGGCGCCCGACGCGCGGCGCAACGAGACGACAGTGACGCCGACGGCGTGCAGCGCCAGATCGCCGAGCGACTTGCCGACGCACTCGCATGCCGCCGGCAAGGTGACGCTCAACAGCCGCGCGGTCTGCAGCTCGTCGACGGTGTCGTCGTCGGCGCCGTGAAAGTAGCCGCGCAGCAGGCCGTAGCGCGCATCGCGCTGGTCCTGCACGACGCGGATCACGCGGCGCATCGGCACGCCGACGAGCGCGAGCGCGTGGCTCGCGAGCATCAGCGAGCCCTCGATCGTTTCCGGAACGACTTCGGTCGCGCCGGCGGCGCGCAGCTTTTCGAGGTCCCCGTCGTGGAGCGTTCTAACGATCACCGGCACCTTGGGTGCATGCGCCTGCACGAGGTGCAGGATCTTCATCGCCGATGCGGTGTCGTGGTAGCTCACGACGACGGCGCTGGCGCGCGCCAGGCCGGCGGCCATCAGGCTTTGCAGCCGCGCGGCGTCGCCGAAGACGACGCTTTGCCCGGCCGCGGCGGCCTGGCGAACGCGATCCGGGTCGAGGTCGAGCGCCATGTACGGAATGCCCTCGCCTTCGAGGATGCGCGCGAGGTTCTGCCCGCAGCGGCCGTAGCCGCAGATGATCACATGCGCCTCCGTGTTGATCGCGCGCTTGGCGATCGTCGTCATCGCCACCGACTGCATCAGCCAGTCGCTCGCGCTCAAGCGCATCACGATGCGGTTGCTGAACATCACGATGAACGGCGTCGCGACCATGCTGAGCACCATGCTCGCGAGCACCGGGCTTTGCAGCTCGGCCGGCAGCAGCCGTTCCTGCGTCGCCAGCGACAACAGCACGAAGCCGAATTCACCCGCTTGCGCGAGATACAGACCGGTGCGCAGCGCGACGCCGGTGGCCGCGCCGAACAGCGCTGCGAGGCCGGTGACGAGGGCGAACTTGAACAGCACCGGCAGGACAGTCAGCAGCAGCACGATCGGCCAGTGCAGCAGCACCGCTTCGCCGTCGAGCTTCATCCCGATCGTGATGAAGAACAGGCCCAGCAGCACGTCGTGAAAGGGCCGGATGTCGGTCTCGACCTGATGCTTGTATTCGGTCTCAGCGATCAGCATGCCGGCGACGAAGGCGCCGAGTGCAAGCGACAGGCCGGCGAGCTCGGTCAGGTAGGCGAGGCCGAGCGTGACGAGCAGCAGGTTGAGGATGAACAGCTCTTCGCTCTTGCGCCGCGCCACTTGGGTGAGCCACCAGCGCATCACGCGCTGCCCGCCGACCAGCAGCACGGTCAGCAGCGCGGTGGCCTTCAGCGCCGCTGCACCGAGCGCGCTCGCCAGTGCTTCGGGTGACGAGCCGAGCGCGGGGATCAGCACCAGCAGCGGCACGACCGCGAGATCCTGGAACAGCAGCACGCCCATCACGCGGCGGCCATGCTCGCTCTCGAGCTCGAGCCGCTCGGCCATCAGCTTGACGAGGATCGCGGTGCTGCTCATCGCCAGCGCGCCGCCGAGGGCGACCGCGCTCTGCCAATGCAGCCCCCAGGATCGGCCGGCCAATGTGAAAGCCCAGGCGAGCACGCCGTTGGCGGCGATCGCCGCGAGGATGGTCAAGCTCACTTGGCTGAGGCCGAGCCCGAACACCGAGCGGCGCATGCTCTTGAGCTTCGGCAAATTGAACTCGAGGCCGATGACGAACATCAGGAAGACGACGCCGAACTCGGCCAGGGAGCGCACGGCGCCCGAGTCGCCGGCCAGCGCCATCGCGTTCGGCCCGATCACCACGCCGATCACCAGATAGCCGAGCATCGGCGGCAGTCGCAGCAAGCGGCACGCCACGACGGCGGCGACCGCAGCGACGAGGTACAGCAGGACGAGGGCGAGCGTGGAAGCCATCACAGCGGAATGACACAGGAGCGAATGCGAGGGGCCATGCCTAAAATGGCGAGCCCTCTCGGCCTCATCCTAATGGACACCTCGGCCCGCAACCCGCCTGCTAAACCCTCGTTCGATTCGCAGCGCGCGCTGCAGCTCGCGCACCAGACTTTCGACATCGAGGCGCAGGCCCTGCTCGGCATGAAAGCGCGCCAAGGCGAGAGCTTCACCCGCGCCGTCGAGACGATGCTCCAGTGCAGCGGCCGGGTGGTCGTGATGGGCATGGGCAAGAGCGGCCATGTCGGCCGCAAGATCGCGGCGACGCTCGCGTCGACCGGCACGCCGGCGATGTTCGTCCACCCGGCCGAGGCGAGCCATGGCGACCTCGGCATGGTCACGCCCGGTGACGTCGTGCTCGCGATCTCCAACTCGGGCGAGGTCGACGAGCTCGCGGTGATCTTGCCGGCGCTGAAGCGCGTCGGCGTCACGATCGTCGCGATGACCGGGCGGCCCGAGTCGACGCTCGCCCAGCATGCCGACATCGTCATCAGCAGCGCGGTCGATCAGGAAGCCTGCCCCTTGAACCTCGCGCCGACCGCCAGCACGACGGCGCAGATGGCGCTCGGCGATGCGCTCGCGGTCGCGCTGCTCGACGCGCGCGGATTTCGCGAAGACGACTTCGCCCGATCGCACCCGGGCGGCAGCCTCGGACGCAAGCTGCTCACGCATGTGCGCGACGTGATGCGCAGCGGCGACGCGGTGCCGCGCGTGCTGCCGCAGACGCCGTTCATCGAAATGATGCGCGAGATGACGAAGAAAGGCCTCGGCGCCACTGCGATCGCCGACGAGCGGGGCCGCGTGCTCGGCATCTTCACCGACGGCGACCTGCGCCGCCTGCTCGAGCAGGGAATGGACCTGCGCGGCCTCACCGCGCAGCAAGTGATGCACCCCAACCCGCGCCTGGTTCGCGAAGACGCGCTCGCGGTCGATGCGGCCGACGTGATGGAGCAGTACCGCATCACCAGCGTGCTCGTCATCGATGCGGCGCATCTGCTGATCGGCGCGTTGAACTCGAACGACCTGATGCGCGCAAAGGTCATCTGATGGACGCGGCGACGCTGACACCGGCGCTGTCGTTCGCTCCCGAGCTGCTGCTGCAGGCGCAAGGGATTCGCGCGGCGATCTTCGATGTCGACGGCGTGCTGACCGACGGCCGCATCTACTTGAGCGAGCGCGGCGAAGAGGTCAAAGCCTTCAGCACCCTCGACGGCCATGGCCTGAAGCTGCTGGCGCAGGGCGGCATCGCGCCGGTCGTCGTGACCGGGCGCGATTCGCCGGCGGTGCGCCGCCGCGTCGCTGATCTCGGCATCGCCCATGCCGCATACGGCGCGCAAGACAAGCTCGCCGCGGCGACGAGCTTGTTGGCGGCATTGCAGCTCGACTGGAATCAGGTTGCGGTGATGGGCGACGACTGGCCCGACCTGCCGCTGATGACGCGCGCGGCCTTCGCTTGCGCGCCGGCCAATGCTCACGTCGAGGCGAAGGCGGTCGCGCAGTACGTGACGAGCGCGAGCGGCGGCCATGGTGCGGCGCGCGAATGCTGCGACCTGCTGCTCGTCGCCGCCGGGCGCTATGCATCCTTGCTGCACGGTCACCTCGTCACCTTGGACAAGGCGCCGTGACGATCGTGACGAGGACGTTGCGGTGAGCCCGCGGGTCGCGCTGGCGCCTTCTGCAGCGGCGCCGCGCGCGAGCGCCAGCGCGTCGCTGTGGGCCAGCCGCGTCGTCGAGCAGCTGTCGTCGTATCTGCCGTTGCTGCTGATGGCGCTGCTTGCGCTCGGCACCTGGTGGCTCGTGAAGAACACGCCGCTCATCGAGACCGACCGGCCTGCCGCGCCGCTGCGCCACGAGCCCGACTACACGATGACGCAGTTCGTGGTTCAGCGCTTCGCTCCCAACGGCACGCTGCGCGCACAAATCGAAGGCGACCTGATGCGCCACTACCCCGACACCGACACGCTGGAGATCGATCGCGTTCGAATGCGCAGCATCGCGCCCGACGGGCGGGTGACGCGGGCCAACGCGAAGCGCGCAATCGCCAACGGCGACGGCACCGAAGTCCAGCTGTTCGGCGACGCGCATGTGGTGCGCGAGCCGATGGCGGGCGAAGACGCAATCGAGTTTCGCGGCGAGTTTCTCGACGCCTTTCTCGACAGCGAGCGCGTCCGCTCGCACCTGCCGGTGACGCTGACGCGAGGTGGCGCCGAGATCCGTGCCGAGGCGCTCGACTACGACAACGTCGAGCGCGTCGTTCAGCTCAAAGGCCGCGTTCGCGCGACCTTTCCGCCGACGCGATGAGGCTCGCATGAGCGCGCCGTTGGCGTTCATCACCGGCGCGTCGAGCGGCATCGGCCAGGCGCTCGCCGCGCGCTTTCATCTGGCCGGCTACCGCCTCGCGCTGGTGGCGCGGCGCGGCGCCGAGCTGCAGGCATGGGTGCAGTCGCAGGGCTACGCAAGCGATCGCTGTGGCGTCTACGCGGCCGATGTGCGCGACATTGCGAGCATCACGTCGGCGGGGCGCGCGTGCATCGCGGCGCAGGGCGTGCCCGACGTCGTGATCGCCAACGCCGGCATCAGCGTTGGCGTCGACACGGCAGAGCTCGATGACCTCGACGTGATCCGCGCCACCTACGAGACCAACAACCTCGGCATGGCGGCGACGTTTCAGCCCTTCGTTGGCGCGATGCGCGAACGCCGCAGCGGCACGCTGGTCGGCATCGCGAGCGTCGCCGGCATTCGCGGCCTGCCGGGGCACGCCGCCTACTCGTCGAGCAAGGCGGCGGTGATCAGCTACTGCGAAAGTCTGCGCGGCGAATGCCGGCCTTTCAACGTCAAGGTGGTGACGATCGCGCCCGGCTACATCGCGACGCCGCTGACGCGCGACAACCGCTACAGCATGCCGTTCCTGATGCAGCCTGCCGTCTTTGCCGACCGAGCGTTCGATGCGATCGTCGCCGGCACGAGTTACCGGGTGATTCCGTGGCAGATGGGCGTCGTCGCGAAGCTGCTGCGCGTGCTGCCGAATGCGTTGTTCGACGCGGTGCTCGCGGGCCGTCCGCGAAAGCACCGGCAAGGACAGTAAGCGACTGCGTCATTCGCTCGCCCAATGCAAAAGGCGGTGGGCCTGAGCACCACCGCCTTTGTTCGATCGAGCGGGACTCGATCAGTAGCCGCCGCGTCCGCCGCCGCCACCGCCGTAGCCGCCGCCACCACCGGAGCGGCCACCGCCGCCGCCGCCGTAGCCGCCACCACCGCCGGAGCGGCCACCGCCACCACCGCCGTAGCCACCACCGCCGCCGCCG
>VBCQ01000028.1 GCA_005882155.1 Betaproteobacteria bacterium | reverse complement strand
CGGGCGAAGACGCCTTGATTTCGCAGGTTTGCACTCTCGTCCGGCAGCGGCTCGACGGACGCATCACGTTGGCGGGCTTGGCGGCAGCCGCGCACCGTTCTCCCAGCCGACTTGCGCATCGCTTCCGCGCAGCGACCGGTGTGCCGTTGCGCCGCTACGTCTTGTGGTGTCGTCTGCGAGCGGCCGCGCAAGCGGCCATGCGCGGATCGAGCTTGACCGAGGCGGCTCACGAGGCGGGATTCGCCGATTCCGCACATCTGTCGCGCACGTTTCGCGCCACGTTCGGCATCGCGCCGTCTTTCCTGTTCGAGCGGGGCCGCCTCAGCGTCACGTTTTGCGAGACTGCGGGTGGCACCTGAGATTCCTGGCGATGACTCCGTTCAGCCGCGCTGGACGAGATCGAAGCGATCCAGGTTCATCACTTTCGTCCATGCGGCGACGAAGTCGTTCACGAAGTGCGCTTCGCCGTCTCGGGCGGCGTACACCTCCGACAGGGCGCGCAGTTGCGCGTTCGAGCCGAAGACGAGGTCGACGATGGTGGCCGTCCAGCGCAGCTCGCCCGTCTTGCGGTCCTTGCCCTCGAACACGCCCGGCACGACGTCCGACTTTTGCCAGGCAGTGCGCATGTCGAGCAAGTTGACGAAGAAGTCCGGCGTGAGCGTACCGGGACGCTTCGTGAAGACGCCGTGCGGCGTGTGGCCGGTGTTGGCATCGAGGGCGCGCATGCCGCCGACGAGCACCGTCATTTCCGGCGCGGTCAGCGTCAGCAGGCTGGCGCGGTCGATGAGTGCCGTTGCGGCGACTGCCTCGCCGCCTGCATGGACGTAGTTGCGAAAGCCGTCGGCCGCCGGCTCGAGGACCTCGAAGGAATTGACGTCGGTCAGCTCCGGCGACGCGTCGGTGCGGCCCGGCGTGAACGGCACCGTGATCGCGTGGCCGGCCTTGTGCGCCGCGGCTTCGACCGCGGCGCAGCCGCCCAGCACGATCAGGTCGGCCAACGAAACTTTCTTGCCGCCCTGCTGGGCCGCGTTGAACTGCTGCTGCACGGCGTCGAGCGTCTTGAGCACGGTGGCGAGCTCGGCCGGGTCGTTGGCTTGCCAGTCTTTCTGCGGCGCGAGGCGGATGCGCGCGCCATTGGCGCCGCCGCGCAAGTCGCTGCCGCGGAAGGTGCACGCCGACGCCCAGGCCGCCTTCACCAGTTGCGGGATCGACAAGCCCGAGTCGAGCACGCGCGACTTGAGTGCCTTCACGTCGGCCGCGTCGATGATCGGGTGGTCGGCCGGCGGAATCGGGTCCTGCCAGATCAGGTCTTCCTGCGGCACGAGCTTGCCGAGGTAGCGAACCTTCGGCCCCATGTCGCGGTGCGTCAGCTTGAACCAGGCGCGGGCGAACGCGTCGGCGAACTCCTGCGGATGGGCCATGAAGTGGCGCGAGATCTTCTCGTAGGCGGGATCGGTGCGCAGCGCCATATCGGCCGTGCTCATCATCGGCTGGTGCAGCTTGCCGGGGATGTGCGCATCGGGCACGTTGCGGCCGGCATCGCCCTTGGGCTTCCACTGGTGAGCGCCGGCCGGGCTCTTGGTGAGCTCCCACTCGTTGCCGAACAGCGTCTCGAAGTAGCTCATGTCCCACTTCGTCGGGGTCGGCGTCCACGCACCTTCGAGGCCGCTCGTGATCGTGTGCGCGCCGATGCCGCTTTCGAAGGCGTTCTTCCAGCCCAGGCCCAGCTCTTCGATGTTCGCGCCCTCGGGCTCGGCGCCGACGTGACGCGTCTCGCCGGCGCCGTGGCACTTGCCGAAGGTGTGGCCGCCGGCGACCAGCGCCACGGTCTCGTAGTCGTCCATCGCCATGCGAGCGAACGTGTCGCGGATATCGAACGCGGAGGCCGCCGGGTCGGGCTTGCCGTTCGGGCCTTCCGGGTTCACGTAGATCAGGCCCATCTGGACCGCGGCAAGCGGCCGCGCCAGCTCGCGCTCGCCGCTGTAGCGCTCGTCGCCCAGCCAGGTCGATTCCGGACCCCAGTCGATCGGTTGCGGCTCCCAGATGTCTTCGCGGCCGCCGCCGAAGCCGAAGGTCTTGAAGCCCATCGACTCGAGCGCGACGTTGCCGGCCAGGATCATCAGGTCGGCCCACGACAGCTTGCGCCCGTACTTGCTCTTGATCGGCCACAGCAGCCGGCGCGCCTTGTCGAGGTTGCCGTTGTCGGGCCAGCTGTTGAGCGGCGCGAAACGCTGCTCGCCGGATCGCGCACCGCCGCGGCCGTCGAAGATGCGGTAGGTGCCCGCGGCGTGCCATGCCATGCGAATGAACAAGGGCCCGTAGTGCCCGTAGTCGGCCGGCCACCACTTCGCGTAGTCGAAGTCCTCGACCATCGGGTCACCCAGCCCGGCGTGCTGGTGCAGCAGCCCGAGATTGAGTTGGTCCGGCCACCTATGGACATTGGTTCGCGTCGGCTTCGGCTGGTGTGCGAAGGGGCACTTCGTTTCGGCGTTCATGCGACTTTCTCCTATGACGTTGCGCGGATCAATAGCTTAGAGGCGCCACACGCGATCGTGCGCAGAGAAGTTTGAATCGGATCGATAGTCGCCGTCCATCGACGAACTCGCATCGACTTTCGAACGCGCCCGAGTCTGACCGGTTTGGATAAGACAATGGACCGGATGCGGTTCACGGATGTCTCCGAGGTGCTTTGGCAAGGTCATGACCGGTGCGCCTGTCAGGTCGACAGGCGGACAGGGCAAGGGGCCATCCTGCCCCGCGCCAGCAGTGTCCGAGCAGCGACGGCGGAGCACGCTTGAGTTCCACAGTTTCCAGCGGCGCGCCGGCACAGCCGTCTGACCCGAAGCCGGCGGGATCTCCGCAAGACGCAAGCCATGTCCAGCTGCTGCGCCAACACATGAGCCCTGAACGCCGGCGACTGACGCTTGCGCTGCTGCTCTCCCTGCTGATCCACACGCTGCTGTTGAGCCTGATCTTCGACGGCCAGGGACTTGGGCTTCCGGGCTTCGGGTTCCCCTGGCAGGATCGACGGATCGAGGTGCCCGATCTGCACGTCGTGCTCGTTCCGGCGCCGGTCACGGCCACGGAGCCGGCGGCAGCGGCGCCAGCAGCAGCGATCGTGGCGGAGGCCAAGCCGAGGGCCGAAGCCCATCCAAAGAGCGACGCCGCGACCGCTTCGCACGCTGCGAAAACGCCATCGCGCACCGATGGGCCCGGTGACACAGCGCCCCCGCCGATCCCCGAGCCGGCCGTGATCGCCTTGGCACGGCCCGACGAGGCCATTCGGGTCGTGCCCGCCACTCCAGCGCCACCAACGCCCGTCGTCGCGGCGGCGCCAAGCGCCTCGAGCCCGGAGATCGCAATGCCACCGCTTCGAGATGCTGGGGATGCAGCGCGAGAGCAAGCCATTGAACTGGCCAAGCTCGATCGCGCCATGCAGGAGGCGCAACGGCAGGCGCAGCAACTGGAGGCGGCGCGGCAGGATATCGCCCGTCAGGAAGCGGCGCGGGTCGAGACCGCGCGGCTGGAGACCGAACGCCAGGAGGCCGCACGGCAGGCGGCTGCACGGCAAGAGGCGGCACGGCAAGAGGTGGCACGGCAAGAGGCGGCACAGGTCGCGGCCGCACCGGTCGACGTTGCACAAGAGGCGGCGGCAAGACGGGAAGCGACGCTTCGGGCGATAGGACGACAGCTGGACGAGGAAGCCGCCCGGCGTGACGCGAGCAGTGCGCGTCGAGGCAGGCTCTTCGGTCGCACCGACCCCAACGCGGAACTCATCCTGTACGCGGAAGCCTGGAGCCGGAAGATCGAGCTGAATATGACGTTCGATATGGTCCGCGAAGCGGCGAAGCAGCCTCACACCGATCCGCTCGTGACGGTGGCCATTCGAAGCGACGGCTCGGTGGAGTCGGTGACCTTCGTTCGCTCCAGCGGCGTGGCGGCCCTCGACGAAGCGATAGAACGCGTCGTGCGCAGCCAGGTGCCGTACCAGGCGTTTTCGCCGGGCCTGGCCCGCGAGTTCGACGTGATCGAGATCCGCCGGACCTGGTACTTCGACATGGCGATCCGACTGTACTGATGCGACAGTGACAGGCTTCAGGCGATTCTCATCTGAAGAGACACTCGATCACGTCGGCATGAGGAGCCGCTGCGCAACGGATAACAGACACTGGGTCGCGGCCGTCGTGTTCATGCTCGCCGGCTCGCCCGGCGTCACCGACTCCCAGCACCGAGTAGCTAAGCGCAGGCGACCGCGCCGCGCTCTTGCAGCGACTGGATCTCGGCATCGCTGTAGCCGAGCGAGCGCAACACCTCGCGGGTGTGCTGGCCGAGCAGCGGCGCCGCATTGCGCACCGAGCCCGGCGTGTCCGACAGCTTGATCGGCAGCCCGATGGTTCGGGTCTTGCCGCCGCGCGGGTGGTCGACCTCGAGCACCATCTCGCGCGCGACCACCTGCGGGTCGGCCAGCATCTCGCCGATCTTGTTGATCGGCCCGACCGGCACACCGCTCGCTTCGAGGTCTGCCACCCACGCCGCCGAGCTGCGCGTCTTGGTGCGCGCAGCGATCAGGTCCGCCAGCTCGTGCCGATGCGTCATGCGGTCGGCGTTGGTCTTGAAGCGCACGTCGGCCACCAGCTCGGGCAGACCGACGACCGCGGCGATGCGCTCCCAGTTGGCTTGGTTGGCGCCGCCGATGTTGATCCAGCCGTCCTGCGTCGGGAAGGCCTGGTAGGGCGCTGCGAGCACGTGGCTCGAGCCGGTCGGCTCGGGGTTCACGCCGGTCGCAAAAAACAGCGCCGACTGCCAGTAGGTCTGCTGCACTGCCGCTTCCATCAGCGAGGTGTCGACCACCTGTCCCTTGCCGCTGACGCTGCGGCTGACCAGCGCAGCGACGACACCGAGCGCGGCGAGGATGCCGGCGTTGATGTCGGCCACCGGCGACCCCGACTTGACCGGCTCGCCGCCCGGATGCCCGGTGATGCTCATCAGCCCCGAGAAGCCCTGCGCGATCAGATCGAAGCCGCCTTTGTCGGCATACGGCCCGGTGCGGCCGTAGCCCGAGATCGCGCAGTAGACGAGGCGCGGGTTGAGCTGCTCGAGAACTTCGTGGCCGAGGCCGAGCTTGTCGAGCGTGCCGAGGCGGTAGTTCTCGATCAGCACGTCGGCATCGGCGAGCAGGCGCTTGACCACGTCGAGCCCGCCTTCGACCTTCAGGTTGACGGCGATGCCGCGCTTGTTGCGGTTCATCATCAGGAACGGCGCTGACTCGCCATCGATCGTGTGCTGGCGGTACGAGCGGCTGTCGTCGCCGCCCGGCAACTTCTCGACCTTGATCACGTCGGCGCCGAGGTCGGCGAGCATCAGCCCGCAGGTCGGCCCGGCCATGATCTGCGCCAGCTCGACGACCTTAATCCCTGCGAGCGGCCCGTTCATCGGCCCTTGAACTCCGGCGTGATCTTGGCGAGGAAGGCTTGATACCCGATGCGAAAGTCTTCGCTGCCGAAGCAAGCGTAGCCCTCTTCGATCTCGGCTTGGCTGAGCGGTGCGGGGTCGCGCAGCCGGCGTGCGAAGCGCTTGTGCCAGCGCACGACGAGCGGCGCGCCGGCAGCGATGCGCTGTGCCGCGGCCTGCGCTTCGGCGGCGACCTGGTCGTCGGGAACGACCCGCGTAACGAGCCGCTTGGCGAGCGCCTCGCGGGCGTCGAAGACCCGCCCTTCGAGCAGGATCTCGAGCGCCGCGGCCTCGCCGGCAAGCCGGATCAACGCGCCGATCTCGGCATGCGACATCACGAGGCCGAGCCGATTGACCGGCACGCCGAAGCGGCTCGACTCGCCGCAGATTCGCAGGTCGGCGACGCCTGCGATCTCGAGCCCGCCACCCACGCAGATGCCGTGGATCTGCGCGACGACCGGATGCCGGCAGGCGTCGATCGCGGCGATCGTGCGCGCCATCACCGCGCCGTAGGCACGTGCCTGGTCGACGTTCGAGCGCTCGCTCGCGAACTCGCCGATGTCGTTGCCGGGAACACCTCGCCGAGCCGCTGCCACATCGACTTGGTCAGCGCGTTGAGTTTCTCGGGGCGATTCAGCACGACGGTCGCGATCGCGCCGTCGCGTTCGATGAGGATCGTCTCTGCCATCGTCGTCTACTTGTAGAAGTACTCGACCAGCCCGAGCCCGGTGACCGGCACATAGGTCACGACGAGCAGCACCGCGAGCAGCACACCGATGAAATAGATGTTGACCTTGGTCACCTCCCACACGCTCGCCTTGGCGATCGAGCAGGCGACCATCAGCACCGACGCGACCGGCGGGGTCTGCTGGCCGATGCCGAGGTTGATCGTCACGATCAGGCCGAAGTGCACCGGGTCGATGCCGACCGCGCGCACGACCGGCATCACGACCGGCACGACGAGGATGATCGCCGCGGCCGAATGCAGGAACATGCCGAGCAGCAGGAACAACACGTTGAGCAGCGCGAGAACCAGCCACTTGTTGGTCGTCATTTCGGTGATCGAGCGGGCGAGCTGCTGCGGCGCCTGGATCTCGGTGAGGTAGGTGCCGAGCAGTGCCGATGCGGCGACCAGCATCATCACGACCGCGGTCTGCACGCCGCCTTCGATCATCGCCGCCTTGAGGTGCTTCATGTCGAGCTCGCGGTAGACGACGAGCCCGATGAAGAGCGCCGCGATCACCGCAAGCGCCGCGCCTTCGGTGGCGGTGACGACGCCGCCGAAGATCGCGCCAAGAATGATCAGCGGCAGCGTCAGTGCCCAGAACGCTTCGCGCAGCGTGCGCGTGACGCGCGACCAGGCGAACGCTTCTTCGCGCGGCAGGTTGTAGCGGCGCGCGAAGTAGTACGCCATGCCCATCAGCCCGAACCCGCCGGCGAAACCCGGCACGATGCCGGCGACGAACAGTTTGACGACCGAGGTCTCGGCCATCACGGCGTACAGGATCATCGGGATCGACGGCGGGATGATCACCGCGAGCGTTGCCGCCGACGACATGATCGCGGCGGCAACCGGCGCCGGGTAGCCCTTGACCTTCATCGCCGGAATCAGGATCGAGCCGAGGGCCGACACGTCGGCCACCGCCGAGCCCGAGATCTCGGCGAAGAACAGCGACGCGCCGATCGACACCATCGCGAGGCCGCCGCGCACAAAGCCGATCACCGCCGACGCGAGCGCGATCAGCCGGCGCGAGATGCCCGACGCGTTCATGATCGCGCCGGCGAGGATGAACAGCGGGATCGCGATCAGCGGAAAGCTCGTCGCGCCGTTGTACAAGACGATCGGCAGGTTCGGCAGTGAGCCGGAGCCGTGCGTGACGAGCATCGCGACGAGCGCGACGATGCCGAGCGAGACGGCGATCGGCACGTCGATGACGACGAGCGCGAGCACGCAGGCGAACAGCAGCAGGATGCTCATCAGTGCGACGCGCCGCCGGTGATCGGGCTCTCACGGCCGGCGTCGGCAATCGCGCGCGGCAGGTTCAGCAGCTCGGCCGCGATGATCAGCGCCGCACTGATCGGCACGACCGACTGGACGAAGCCGATCGAGACCTCGGGCAGGCTCACGAGATGGTCGGTCTCGAGCACGCCGAGCACGCTGGTGCCGGTCCAGCCGACGAGCCCGAAGAAGACGATCACGAGCAATTCGACGACGAGCCGCGCCAGCATGCGCGGCGCCGGCGGCAGCAGCGCGACGAGCTCGGGGCAGCCGATGTGGGCGCGCTTGACCGAGGCGAG
>VBCQ01000229.1 GCA_005882155.1 Betaproteobacteria bacterium | reverse complement strand
GGCCGGCTCGCGCTCGCCGCTGTTGACCCGTTGCAACATCCAGCGCGACAACGCGTAAGGCAGCAGCCTGAAATAGCCGCCGCCGCTCGACGGAAGGTTGCGGCTGAACATGCGCAGCGTGGTGATCGGGACTTCGATCAGCGCCGGGTTGACCCGGTGCGCGAAACGTGGCGAGTCGGGCATGCCGTAGTGATCGTGGCGAATCGGATAGACGCTCGAGCTGTAGCGATACCCGGCACGGGCAAGGCAGTCGAAGGCCCACAGATTGGCCGTGCCGATCGAAAAACTCGGAGCGCGATAACCGTTGACCGCCGCGCCCGACAGGTCCTCGAGCACTTTCTTCGCGCTTTCGATGTCAGCGCGAAACGCCGCTTCGGTGAGGTCGCTGGCGCGCTCGTGGCCATAGCCATGGCTCGCGATCTCGTGCCCCTCGGCGGCGATGCGGCGGATCAGATGGGGGTAGCGCTCGGCGATCCAGCCGAGCGTAAAGAACGTTGCCTTGGTGCCGTGCTCGTCGAGCATCGCGAGGATGCGCTCGACATTGCGCTCGACGCGGCACTCGCAACGGTCCCAATCCCTGCGCGCAATGTAGGGAGCGAACGCCGAGACCTGGAAATAGTCTTCGACGTCGATCGTCAATGCATTGGTGATCGGGTGCGCTGCGGTCGCCACGCCATTCATGATCGCCTCGCAGCGGCCGGTGACGCGTACAGCCATTGCCACAGGTCGTGCGCGATTCGCTCAGCGGTCTTGCCGTCCCACAGCTCGGGGGTGCGGCCTCGCTTTCCTTGGCCGTTCAGGATCGCGGCGACGCATTGCAGGATGGCCTGGCGGTCGCTGCCGACGAGCGTGTTGGTGCCTTGCTCGATGGTGATCGGCCAGGCCGCCCGAATCCGTCAGCACGAGCGTGGCGTCGCGCATCAGTCCGAGCATCTCGAGATAGCCTTGCGGCGGCAGCATCAACATGCGCGCCGGATCGATCTTCTGCGTCAGACCGAAGCGCTCGATGTTGGCGCGGGTTCGCGGATGGAGCGCGAAGACCAGCGGCAGCTCGGTGGCGACTTCGCCCAGCACGCCCAGCAGCGAGGCCAGCGTGGCGGCGTCGTCGACGTTCGACGGGCGGTGCAGCGTCACGACGCCATAGCCGTGGGGGTGATCGAGCAGCGCCGGATCGACGCCGTTCGCGCGCAAGGTGTCGGCCGCACTGCGGGCGTGCTCCCGGTTCGTAAGCAGCGAATCGATCATCACGTTGCCGCAGAAATGCACGCGGTCGGCGGGAATTCCCTCGCGCTGCAAATTGTCCTCGGCGCTGCGCTCGGTCGTGTAGAGCCGGTCGGCGAGCTGGTCGGTCACGACGCGATTGATCTCTTCGGGCATGTGGCGGTCATAGCTGCGCAAGCCGGCCTCGACATGGGCCACCGGCACGCCTTTCTTCACTGCCACCAGCGTGCATGCCATCGTCGAATTCACGTCGCCCACGACGACCACGCACGACGGCCGATGCGCATCGAGCGTCGGCTCGAATCGGCGCATCACTTCGGCGGTCTGCGCAGCATGGCTGCCCGAACCGACCTCGAGGTTGATGTCGGGACGAGGCAGGCCGAGGTCGCTGAACAAGCGGCCGCTCATGTCCGCGTCGTAGTGCTGGCCGGTGTGCACGAGCAGCGCCGGCAGCGGCGGCACATGGCTCGCGAGCGCGCGCAGGATCGGCGCCATCTTCATGAAGTTCGGACGTGCGCCGACGACGCACATCACCGGCCCGAGAACTGCGTCGGCCGATGTCGGGTTCATCGGTGGGTCTCGTCAGAGGTTTTCTTGACCGCACCGACCAGCTTCTGCAGCAGCGCGAGCATCTGTACGTTGAGGCGTTCGAGCCGCAACACGCTACGCTCGAGCCGCTGCAACTGATCCAGGCGCTGCTCGGCAACGAGCGTGTCGAGTTGGCGCGACATGCTGGTCGCCGCTTCGGCCGGCAATTTGATGTCGGAAAGATCGAGTGCCGTCACCGCAGCTGCCGCAGCGGCCGCCTGGGCTTCCAGTCCGGCGGTATCCGCCGGCGGCGCCTTGTTCGGAATCGCCGACTCCTCGGCGAAGTCTCGGATCACCACGTCGACATCCGCAGCCGTCAGGTGCGTCTTCTCGCCGAGAAATCCGAACAGCAGGAGCCGATCGCAAATCGAATTGATGCGGCGCGGAATGCCGCGGCTGGCGTTGAACACGACGTCGAAGACGGCCGCATCGAAACTGGGCTTGCCTTGCGAGCCGGCACGGCGCAGCCGGTGCTCGATGTAGCGCTTGGTCTCGTCGGTGTCGAGCGGTCCGATGTGGCATGTGGCAGCGACGCGCTGCCGGAACTGTTCCATCTCGGGACGCTGCAGGATTTCGCGGAATTCCGGCTGGCCGACCAGGAAGCTCTGCAGCAGCGCCTGGTTGCCGAACTGGAAGTTCGACAGCATTCGCAACTCCTCCACCGCCTGCGGCGTGAGGTTCTGCGCTTCATCGACAATCAGCAGACAGCGCTTGCCCTGGCTCGTCTGGCT
>VBCQ01000227.1 GCA_005882155.1 Betaproteobacteria bacterium | reverse complement strand
AAGCGACTCGCTCAGTGCGCGAGAAAGCAGAACACCGCGGGGACGTCCTTGGGCAGTGCGGTTGACGCGGCTCTCCATGCCGCTACGGTCGCGCTGCGCGTCCAGCCTTGTTCGAGTGTGAGTCCGCAGCTCACCGACAACTGCGTCTCGCCGCTCAGGGTCGCGAGCAGGGCGCCCAGCAGCGGCGCATTGCGGTAAGGCGTCTCGATCATCATTTGCGTCTGCGCGCCGCGGCGCGACAGCGCTTCGAGTTCGCGGATTCGCGTGCTGCGATCGGTGGCGTCAACCGGCAGATAGCCGACGAACGCGAAGCTCTGGCCGTTGAGGCCGCTCGCGGCGAGCGCCAGCATCAGCGAGCTCGGGCCCGAAAGCGAAACGACCTGAATGCCGAGCGCGTGTGCCGCTGCGACGAGCCCCGCGCCGGGGTCGGCCACCGCGGGCAGGCCGGCTTCTGAAATGAGGCCGATGTCATGGCCTTGCATCGCTGGAGTCAGCATCGACTCCGACGCGATCGCCCCGGTCGGCTGCGCACCTTTTTGCAGGCGCGGCAGCTCGACGATCTGTACGCTCTGCAACGGCTGCGCCAATGGCACGACGGCATCGACCCGCTTGAGGAACGCACGTGTCGTTTTCGCGTTCTCAGCAACCCAGAACCCGAGTTGCGCCGCAATGCGAATCACGCCGAGCGGCAAGACCTCTTGCAGATCGGGCGGCAGACCGGTTCCGGTGACGCCGAAGTCCAGCGTGTTCGGCACCAGAAAGAGTCGCCCGCTCATCCGGCCAACGGATCCAGTCCGGCCTCGCGAAGCAAGGCGCAAGTCTTGATCAGCGGCAAGCCAACGAGCGCGGTCGGATCGGTCGAGTCGATGCTGTCGAGCAACGCGATGCCAAGCGTCTCGGACTTCGCGCTGCCGGCGCAATCGTAGGGCTGTTCGATCCGCAGATAGCGCTCGATCTCGGCCTCGCCGAGCCGCCGAAAGCGCACCGTGACCGGCACGACAGCCGATCCCGCATAGCCGGTGTCGGCGCGGACGACGGCGACTGCAGTTTGGAAAACGACACTGTGGCCGCTCATCGCCCGCAACTGCGCCGCGGCGCGCTCGTGGTTGCCTGGCTTGCCCACCGATTGACCCGCATGGTCGGCGACTTGATCGGCGCCGATCACGACCGCACCGGGAAACTTCGCCGCGACATCGCGCGCCTTGGCCAATGCCAGGCGCACTGCGAGCGCGGCAGGTGCTTCGCCGGGCAGCGGTGTTTCATCGACATCGGGGGCGCACACGTCGAACGGCAAGCGCAGCCGCTCGAGCAGCTCGCGGCGATAGCGCGAGGTCGAGCCCAGAACCAGTTGCAGCGGCCGTGTCATGCGCTGCATTGTCCCATCGGGTGAATCGGCGACGCCGTCGATGCAAGGTCGCGAAACGTACACTTGAGGCCATGAAGACGCGTCCGATCGACCCGCGCCGACTCGACGTGGCAACGTTCGCGAAAGACGCCGGAGAACTCGACGGCCTCTGGCTGCTGAGCGATCTGGATCGTCTCGTCGCCGCCGCTCACGCCGACGCCAAACCATCCGCGGCCGATGCGGCGAATTGGCATGCCCGTGGCGAAAGCCGGTCCGTGCGCGGCGCGCCGCCGCAGACTTGGCTGCACCTGCGGGCCGACGCGCAAATCGCGCTCGTCTGCCAGCGCTGCCTCGGCCCGGTCTCGACCCACGTCGAGGTGCAACGCAGCTTCCATTTCGTCGCCGACGAGAGCACTGCGGCGCAACTCGACGCCGACAGCGAGGACGACGTGCTCGCGATGACGCGCGCGCTTGACTTGCAAGCTCTCGTCGAAGACGAATTGCTGCTCGCTTTGCCGTTGGTGCCGCGCCACGACCTGTGCCCCGAGCCACTGCCGATGGAACACAGCGACGCGCCTGAAGCGGCGCCGAACCCGTTTGCCGCGTTGTCGGTGCTCAAGCGCGGTCGCCGTGACGGCTGATGGGGCGACTCGGGTCGCGGCCGCGAAGAGGTGCCATGTTAGAATTTAAGGCTTTCCGGCTCGCGCAATCGTCGTTGCGTTGCGCGCAGTCCCGGCTCCCGGTGCGTCGTTCCGGGAGAGTCCTAGGAGAACCCCATGGCCGTTCAACAGAACAAGAAGTCGCCTTCGAAGCGTGGCATGCATCGTGCACACAATGCTCTGCCCACTCCGGGCACTGCCGTCGAGCCGACCACCGGCGAGACCCATCTGCGTCACCACATCAGCCCCACCGGTTTCTACCGCGGTCGCAAGGTCTTGAAGACCAAGGCGGACGCGTAAATTCACGTTGTCGCGCGCGGGCCGTTCGCGACTTGCCGCGTTCACGGCCGATGCCTGATGTCACCCGACCGCCCGGCCTGCGAGCCTTTGCAGCGCCGGGCTTTCGCATTGATGCGTGCCCGTTGAGATGAGCGCTTCTCCGCACATCGACAAGGTCTGCCTCGCCGTCGATTGCATGGGCGGCGATCACGGCCCGTCGGTCACGCTGCCGGCTTGCCAGGCATTCTTGAACGCGCACCCCGAAGCGGAATTGATTCTGGTCGGCCGCGCCGACGCCGTCGCACCCGCTGCCGCTTGGCCGCGCTGCACAACGGTGGTCGCGAGCGAAGTGGTCGAGATGGACGACCCGATCGAGGTCGCTCTACGGCGCAAGAAAGACTCGTCGATGCGCTTGGCGATCCAGCAGGTCAAGCCCGACGACGCCGGCGAGTCGGCAGCGCAGGCCTGCGTCTCCGCCGGCAACACCGGCGCACTGATGGCGGTGTCGCGCTACCTGCTGAAGACGCTCGAGGGCATCGATCGCCCGGCAATTGCGACAGTGATGCCCAACGAGCTCGATGGCTACACGACGGTGCTCGATCTGGGCGCCAACGTCGACTGCACGGCCGAGCACCTGCTGCAGTTCGCTGTGATGGGCAGCGCGCTCGTGGCCGCCGTCGAGGGCAAGGAAAATCCGCGCGTCGGCTTGCTCAACATCGGCGAAGAAGCCATCAAGGGCAGCGACACCATCAAGCGCGCCGGCGAGCTGTTGCGCGCCGCGGCGGCGAGCGGCCATATGAACTTCCACGGCAACGTCGAAGGCAACGACATCTTCAAAGGCACGACCGACATCGTCGTTTGCGACGGCTTCGTCGGCAACGTCGCGCTGAAGACGGCCGAAGGCCTGGCGGCGATGCTGTCGAGCTTCGTCAAGCAGGAATTCACCCGCAACCTCTTCACGCGCCTCGCCGCCCTCGCCGCGTTGCCGGTGCTGAGCCATCTGAAGGCGCGCGTCGACCACCGGCGCTACAACGGCGCTGCGTTGCTCGGCCTGCGCGGGCTGGTGTTCAAGAGCCACGGCTCGGCCGATGCCTTCGCGTTCGAGCACGCTTTGAATCGGGCTTATGATGCCGCGCGCAACGGCCTGCTCGTCCGGGTCCACGACCGGATTCTGGAGACGCTGCAAGCCATGCCGGCGGTCGTGAGCGAAGACGAATCGACTGTGCCGACGGCAGAATCCACCGCATGAAAACCAGCATTCCACGCTACTCGCGCATCAGCGGTACTGGCAGTTTTCTGCCGCCGAAGCGCTTGACCAACGATGATCTCGCGGCGCAGCTCGCTGCCGACGGCATCGAGACGTCCGACCAATGGATCGTCGAGCGCACCGGCATTCGGGCTCGCCATTTCGCCGCGCCCGACGTGACTTCGAGCGATCTTGCCGTCGAGGCAGCAAAGCTCGCGCTGGCTGCGGCCGACTGCGACGCGGCGAGCATCGACCTCATCATCGTGGAGACGTCGACGCCCGACATGGTGTTCCCATCAGCCGCCTGCATGGTGCAGCAGAAGCTGGGCATCAAAGGCTGCCCGGCGTTCGACGTGCAGGCCGTCTGCTCGGGTTTCGTCTACGCGCTTGCCGTGGCCGATTCGATGATCAAGACCGGTGCAGCGAACAAGGCACTGGTGATCGGCGCCGAAGTGTTCTCGCGCATCCTCGACTTCAAGGACCGCACGACTTGCGTGCTGTTCGGCGACGGTGCCGGCGCTGTCGTGCTCGAAGCGAGCGCGACGCCGGGAATTCTGGCGAGCGAGCTGCATGCCGATGGCCGCCATGTCGACATCCTGTGTGTGCCCGGCACGGTGGCGGGCGGCAAGGTGCTCGGCGACCCGCTTCTGAAGATGGACGGTCCGGCTGTGTTCAAGCTCGCCGTTGGAGTGCTGGAAGACGTGGCGCGCGGCGTGCTCGCCAAGGCGGAGAGGACCGACGCCGACATCGACTGGCTGATCCCGCATCAAGCCAACATCCGCATCATGCAAAGCACGGCGAAGAAATTGAAGCTGCCGATGGACAAGGTCATCGTCACCGTCCATGAGCACGGCAACACGTCGGCCGCATCGATCCCGCTGGCGCTCGACGTGGCGGTACGAAGCGGCAAGGTCAAGCAGGGCGACACCGTGCTGCTCGAAGGCGTGGGCGGCGGCTTCACCTGGGGCGCGGTTCTGCTCGATCTTTGAACACTGAAGAATTCTCTCGATGGCTTCGTTCGCATTCGTTTTTCCAGGCCAGGGCTCGCAATCGGTGGGCATGCTCGATGGCTGGGCCGACCACCCGGCAGTGCAGCGCACGCTCGCTGAAGCCTCCGATGCATTGGGTGAAGACATCGGCCGTCTGATCCACGAGGGCCCGAAGGATCAACTCGACCTCACGACCAACACGCAGCCGGTCATGCTGACCGCGGGCATCGCCTGCTATCGCGCGTGGATGGCTGAAACGGGGCTGCAGCCGGCGGTCGTTGCCGGCCATTCGCTCGGCGAGTACAGCGCGCTCGTGGTCGCCGGCGCGTTGACGCTTGCCGATGCACTGCCGCTGGTGCGCTTTCGCGCGCAGGCGATGCAGGACGCGGTGCCGGTCGGTGTCGGCGCGATGGCGGCGATCCTCGGCATGGACGCGCAAGTGGTGCGCGACGGCTGTGCCGAAGTGGCTGCTGCCACCGGCGAAGTCGTCGAGGCGGTGAACTTCAACGATCCGAAGCAGACGGTGATTGCCGGCACCAAGTCCGGCGTCGACAAAGCCTGCGAAGCGCTGAAAGCCAAAGGCGCGAAGCGCGCGTTGCCACTGCCGGTGTCGGCGCCGTTTCACTCGAGCCTGATGCGGCCGGCAGCCGAGCGGCTGAAAGACAAGCTCGCCGCGGCCAGCTTCTTGCCGCCGTCGATTCCGGTCGTCAACAACATCGACGTGAAGACCGAAACCGATGTCGCGGCGATTCGCGACGCGCTGTATCGCCAAGCCTTCGGTCCGGTGCGCTGGGTCGAAACGGTGCAGGCGATCCGTGCACGCGGACTGAGCCACATCATCGAATGCGGCCCCGGCAAGGTGCTGGCCGGCACGGTCAAGCGAATCGACGCCGACGCCATCACCGCGACCGTGCTCGACCCGCTGACGCTGCTCGAAGCGAAGGGGCTTCTTGCATGAGCGATGCAGCACTCGCCGGACAGGTCGCGCTGGTCACCGGCGCGTCGCGCGGCATCGGCCGCGCCATCGCGCTGGAGCTCGCCTCACGCGGGCTGAAGGTCATCGGCACGGCGACCTCCGACGCCGGAGCACAAGCGATCAGCGACGCGCTGGCGGCGCATCCGGGCAGCCGCGGCGTGCGCCTCGACGTCAACGACGCTGCCGGCGTCGAAGCCGCGATCGATGCGATCGTCAAAGAACACGGTGCCCTGCATGTGCTCGTCAACAACGCCGGAATCACCCGCGACACGCTGTCGATGCGGATGAAGGACGACGACTGGGACGCCGTCGTCGACACCAATTTGAAAGCGGTCTTCCGCATGAGCCGCGCCGTCATCCGGCCGATGATGAAGCAGCGCTACGGCCGCATCGTCAACATCACGTCGGTGGTCGGTGCGAGCGGCAACCCGGGCCAAGCGAACTACGCGGCCGCGAAGGCCGGCGTGGCGGGCATGAGCCGCTCGCTCGCGCGTGAGCTCGGCAGCCGCGGCATCACCGTCAATTGCGTCGCGCCGGGGTTCATCGACACCGACATGACCAAGGCCTTGTCGGAGCAGCAGACGGCCGCGCTGCTGGCGCAAATCCCGCTCGGCCGCTTGGGCCAGGCCGCCGACATCGCTCATGCGGTGGCGTTTCTCGCGTCGCCGCAGGCCGGCTACATCACCGGCACCGAGCTGCATGTGAACGGCGGCATGTTGATGAGTTGAGGCCAGCGCGTTGCACCCGGACTTGCCCGGCCGGACCACCGTTGGGGCTGTCGTGAAGCCGACTCCCTGTAACCCTTAGAATCCCGGGCTGTTTCCGTAAACACTCCTGGAGGAGTTCATGAGCGATATCGAATCCCGCGTCAAGAAAATCATCGCCGAGCAGTTGGGCGTTCCCGAGTCCGATGTGTCCAACGAAAAGGCCTTCGTGGCCGACCTGGGCGCCGACTCGCTTGACACGGTGGAGCTGGTGATGGCCCTCGAAGACGAGTTCGGCATCGAGATCCCCGACGAAGAAGCCGAGAAGATCACGACCGTGCAGCTCGCGATCGACTACGCGCTGAAGCACCAGAAGGCCTGAGCCCGGAGCCGCGTTCGCATGACTCGTCGCCGCGTCGTCGTCACTGGCCTGGGCCTCATCAGCCCCGTGGGCAACACGGTAGCCGAAGGCTGGACCAATCTGCTGGCCGGTCGCCCCGGCATTGCCACGATCACCAAGTTCGACGCGTCGAATTACGCCTGCAGGTTTGCCGGCGAAGTGAAGGGCTTCAACGTCGAGGAGTACTTCCCGGCGAAAGACGCCCGCCACATGGACACCTTCATCCACTACGGATTGGCGGCGTCCATGCAGGCGGTGCGCGACTCGGGCTTGCCGACCAACGATGCGCTGGCCGAAGACGAGGCCGAGCGTATCGGCGTTCTGGTCGGCTCGGGCATCGGCGGCCTGCCGCTGATCGAAGACACGCATGCCGAGCTGACCTCGCGCGGCCCGCGTCGCATCTCTCCGTTCTTCGTTCCAGCATCGATCATCAACATGATCTCGGGTCATGTGTCGATCATGTATGGCTTCCAGGGCCCGAACCTCGCGATCGTCACCGCCTGCACCACCGGGCTGCATTGCATCGGTGAGGCCGGTCGCTTGATCGAGTACGGCGACGCCGACGTGATGGTCGCCGGTGGCGCCGAAGCGACGGTCTCGCCGCTCGGGATAGGCGGCTTCGCCGCAGCGCGCGCGCTGTCCACCCGCAACGACGACCCGGGCACCGCGTCGCGTCCGTGGGACAAGGACCGCGACGGCTTCGTCCTCGGCGAGGGCGGCGGCGCGATGGTGCTCGAAGAGTACGAGCATGCGAAGAAGCGCGGCGCCAAAATCTACGCTGAGCTGATCGGCTTCGGCATGGGCGCCGACGCGTTCCACATGACGGCGCCAAACGTCGACGGTCCAAAGCGCTCGATGAAGGCCGCGCTGCGCAATGCCGGCATCAACGCCGATCAGGTGCAGTACCTCAATGCGCATGGCACGTCGACGCCGCTCGGCGACGTGAACGAGACCAACGCGATCAAGCTCGCGTTCGGCGATCACGCGCGCAAGATGGTCGTCAACTCGACCAAGTCAATGACCGGCCATCTGCTCGGCGGCGCCGGCGGCATCGAGTCGGTGTTCACGGTGCTCGCGCTGAAGAATCAGATTTCGCCGCCGACGATCAACATCTTCAACCAGGATCCGGAGTGCGACCTGGACTACTGCGCCAATGCGGCGCGCGAGATGAAGATCGACGTCGCGGTGAAGAACAACTTCGGCTTCGGCGGCACCAACGGCACGCTGGTGTTCAAGCGCGTCTGAGCGCCGCGACCCGCGCCGGCCCGCGCCGCGTCGATGCACGCATCACCGGCATTCCACGTCATCGTCAGGCGCTACGGTATCTGGCGCGCGGTCGTCATCGCGCTGGTCGCGATGACGGCAGCGGTACTGATTGCATGGCTCGTCTCGCGTGACGAATTCACGCCGCTGGCGCTGCGCGCTTCGGTCGCCGTTGTCGGCGTCGGCTTGATCATCGCCGCCGCGCAGCTCACCCGTATCGACGCGATGAGCCTGCGCTGGGACACGCAGTGCTGGCACCTCGGGCCGGCATCGACGGCGGGTGACGAACCTTCTACCGGCCAGCTCGTTGTCGCCATCGATCTCGGGGGCTGGATGCTGCTCAGGTTCGACGACGCCGCCGCCGCTTCGTCAGCCCGCAAACGAACGCGCTGGTTGCCGGTCCAGCGACGCGGCCTCGAACGCGAGTGGCATGCGCTGCGCTGTGCGGTATATTGCGCGCGACCCGGCCCGGCTCGAGACGCTGGTTTGACTGCCGCGATCAGCCAGAATTCCAACAATGAACGCCCCTGACGCCGATGCCCCGCTGATCGAACGCGTCAAGCGAGGCGACGTCAAGGCGTTCGAGATGCTGGTCGTCAAATACCAGCGCCGCATCGAGCGATTGATCGGCCGCATGGTTCGAGACGTCGACCTGATCCCTGACATCGCGCAGGAAACGTTCATCCGGGCGTATCGGGCGATCCCGCAGTTCCGCGGCGACAGCGCGTTCTATACCTGGCTCTACCGTATCGCAGTCAACACTGCGAAGAAGACGCTGGTGGAACTCAAACGCGATCCGCTGATCACTGAATCAGCGCGGGCGTCGCGCGACGATGACGACGAAACTTCCCGTACCGAAAATGAACTAAGCGACGGCGAGACGCCGGAAGCGGTGCTGGCAAGCAAGGAGATTGCTTCCACCGTCAACGCTGCCATCGAAGCCCTGTCCGACGACTTGCGCCAAGCGATCACGCTGCGCGAGATCGAGGGCCTGAGTTATGAAGAGATCGCTGACTTGATGAATTGCCCGATTGGAACCGTGCGCTCGCGCATCTTTCGGGCGCGCGAAGCCATCGCGCAGCGCTTGCGGCCCTTGCTGGACACACGGGAAGGTGAGCGATGGTGAGGCAGCGAACGAGAGTCAGGGCGTTGGGGCGGAACGGAGAGCGACATGTCACACGGATCTGAGAGCGAACAGTCGGCGCTGGAAAGTTTGTCGGCATTGGCCGATGGTGAACTCGACTCGGCAGCAGCGACGCGGGCCTGCGCAGCTTGGCGCGACGATCGAGCTGCGCGCGCTACATGGCATGCCTATCACTTGATCGGCGATGTGCTTCGCTCGGACGATCTTGCATTGCCGGCGTCGCGCGATGCCGCGTTCGTGGCGGCGCTGCGCACGCGCTTGGCCGATGAGCCGATCGTGTTGGCGCCCGAGGTTGCGGTGGCGGAGCCCGTCGTTGCCGGCAGACGCGCGAACGCCGGCCGCAGCGCACGCTGGTCGTGGATGGCGCCGTCGGCAGTCGCGGCCGGATTCGTCCTGGTCGCTGGCGCATTGATGGTCACGCGCGCGCCGGCGCCGAACGGTGCCGATTCGAGCGAATCGACGCTTGCCCAAGGCGCTTCGATCGGTGCACCGTTGCAGGTCGTGAACGCGCCGTCGTTTTCCGCGTCCGACAGCACGGTGGCGCCGCAAAGCCTGGTCGTCGACGGCAGGCTGATCCGCGATGCGCGGCTCGAGCGTTATCTCGCCGCCCATAAGCAGTTCGCCGGCAGCTCGGTGCTCGGTGTGCCTTCCGGTTTCCTGCGCAACGCCGCAGCGGACGCTCCGAACCGCTGACGCGCATGCTGCACCGCCCCTTGCTTGCGCTGACGCTGGTCGGCGTCTTCTGCTCGTTGTCGCCGCTGGCCTGCGCTCAATCCACACTGGCCGGACCGCAGACGCGCGTCGAGCCGAAAGAGGTCCGCAGCTGGCTGATGCGCATCCATGACGCAGCGAGCCACAGCAATTTCCAAGGCACCTTCGTGGTCAGCGCAGGTGGCACCGTGTCGAGTGCTCGCATCGCCCACTTCTGCGAAGGCAGCAATCAGTTCGAGCGCATCGAATCGCTCGACGGCCAAGCACGTCACGTGTTCCGCTACAACGACGTGGTGCATACCGTTTGGCCGCAGGCCCGGGTGGCGCTCGTTGAGCAGCGCGAACAGCTGAATTCCTTCCCCGCTTTGCTGCAGGTCGGCGACGATCGCATTGCCGAGTTCTACGAGCTGCGCTCGCAAGGTGCCGATCGCATCGCGGGCTACGAGGCCAACGTGCTGCTGCTGCGCCCGCGCGACGCGAATCGGTTCGGCTACCGGCTGTGGGCCGAGAAGAATTCCGGCCTGCTGCTGCGCGCCGATGTGCTCGGCGACCGCGGCGAGGTACTCGAAACCTCGGCGTTCTCCGACGTGTCGATCGGTGTTCGTTCGCAGCCCGACAGCGTGCTGGTGCCAATGCGCAAGCTCGACGGTTACCGCATCGTCCGGCCGGCATTGACGCCCACCAAACTCGAAGCCGAAGGCTGGGCCTTGCGCGATACCGTTCCCGGCTTTCTCCAGGTCAGCTGCGTGAAGCGCCCGCTCGACGGCACCACTGAAGCCGACCAGGGCGAGCACGCGCCGCAAGCGTTGCAGACGATTTTCTCCGACGGCTTGACCTATGTTTCGGTGTTCATCGAGCCGTTCAGCCCCGAGCGTCATACCCGTGCGATGCTGACGACCATGGGCGCGACGCAGACGCTGATGCGCCGCCAAGGCGACTGGTGGATCACCGTCATCGGCGACGTGCCGGTCGCGACGCTGCGCGCCTTCGCGAACGGGCTGGAGCGCAAGAGATAACCGATTGGTGGGTGTGAGGCCGTGGACATGCGACTGCAACTTTCTTCTTCCTTTCCTTCTTCATCTCATGCGGCGATCCGTCGCCAGATTTGGGGCGGCGCGTTGGCGCTGGGCTTCGCCGCTCTGCTGAGCGTGGCGCCGGCGCCGGTTCGAGCGCAGGCACTGCCAGACTTCACCGAGCTCGTCGAACGAGTCGGCCCGGCGGTCGTGAATATCCGCACCACCGAGCGCGCGCGTTCTGCGCGCGGCGGGGCGAATCCGGAGATCGACGAGGACTTGCTCGAGTTTTTCCGCCGCTTCGGCGTGCCGATTCCCGGCCAGCCGCAGAACCCGCGCCGCACCCCGCCGCAACCCGACGGCGAGCCGCAGCCGCAGCAACGCGGCGTCGGCTCGGGTTTCATCTTCAATGCCGACGGCTATGTGATGACCAACGCGCATGTGGTCGACGGAGCCGATGAAGTCATCGTCACACTGACCGACAAGCGCGAGTTCAAGGCCAAGATCATCGGCGCCGACAAGCGCACCGACGTGGCGCTGGTGAAGATCGATGCCAGCGGACTGCCGACGGTGAAGATCGGCGATGTGAATCGCCTGAGAGTCGGCGAGTGGGTCATCGCGATCGGTTCGCCGTTCGGGCTCGAGAACACCGTGACCGCCGGCATCGTCAGCGCCAAGGGGCGCGAGACCGGCGAGTACTTGCCGTTCATCCAGACCGACGTGGCGATCAATCCCGGCAACTCGGGCGGGCCGCTGATCAACATGCGCGGCGAAGTGGTCGGCATCAACTCGCAGATCTACAGCCGCTCCGGCGGCTTCATGGGAATCTCGTTCGCCATTCCGATCGACGAGGCATCGCGCGTCTCCGAGCAGCTGCGCGCGAGCGGCCGCGTGATCCGCGGTCGCATCGGCGTACAGATCGACCAGGTCACGAAGGAAGTGGCCGAGTCCATCGGTCTCGGCAAGCCGATGGGCGCGCTCGTGCGCAGCGTCGAAAGCGGCGGCCCTGCCGACAAGGCGGGGGTGGAGGCGGGTGACATCATCACCAAGTTCGAAGGGCGCGGCATCGACCGAGCTGGTGATTTGCCGCGCGTCGTCGGCAGCGCCAAGCCGGGCGCCAAGGCCACGCTGCAGGTGTTCCGTCGCGGCAGTTACCGCGACCTCGGTGTCGTCGTCGCCGAGTTCGAGGCGGACCAGCCGCGGCGCGTCGCCGAGCGCGACACCAAGCCGCCAGCCGCGGTCGGTGCACTCGGGCTCGCCGTCGCCGATCTGAGCGACGCACAGAAGCGCGAGCTCAAGGTGAAGGCTGGCGTGCGCGTCGAATCGGTCGAGGGTGCTGCGGCTCGCGCAGGCATTCGTGAAGGTGATGTGATCCTGTCGATCGACAACACCGAGATCACTGGCGCGAAGCAGTTCGACGCAATCGTCGCCAAGCTCGACAGGACGCGTGCGGTGACGGTGCTGGTGCGGCGCGGCGAGTGGGTCAACTACCTCGTCATCCGGCCCAATCGCTGAGGCAGAGGAAGTACGAGCAAAGTCTTGCGAACTGTCCGTTTGCATCCGAGTTCATCGGGGGGTCTTTCCGCTTTGTGAAAGGGGTGGGTTCCGCCATCGGGCGTTTGCGATCCGAGCAAAGGCCGATGCGGATGCGGCGGGCAAGTTGGCTGCCGCTAACATTTCTGTATCGGTGACGGATTGTCACGTGGGGTCGATAGAATGCGCGCGTTGCTCGTGCGCTTTACCGCTGGTTTTCGCAACGAGTGTGGACCTCTGAAACTATCCCCAGGCCGTCCACATGCTTTTGTGGATAAGCTGTGGATGGATTTTCATGTTGGCGGCTTGCAACGGCTTGAAATCAAGCAATGGCGCGGTTTCGGGCGCGGTCCTTTTGGCTACAATGAAGGCCCAACAAGCAGTTGCCATACGTTTTGTTGGAAGGCGCGTCAATCTTTCGACGTGCCTTTTTTTTAGCTTCGACACGGCGCATCGCGCCTTCACATCGCAGGCGATTTGAGTCTGCGCTGCAACGACTTCGTCGTTGCGACTCCCGCACGTTGAAGCACACGCTAGCAGTCATGGATCACATCCGAAATTTCTCCATCATTGCCCACATCGACCACGGCAAGAGCACGCTGGCCGATCGCATCATTCAGCGTTGCGGGGGCTTGAGCGATCGCGAGATGGAGGCGCAGGTGCTCGACTCGATGGAGATCGAGCGCGAGCGCGGCATCACGATCAAGGCGCAAACGGCCGCGCTGCAGTACGCGGCGCGCGACGGTCGCGTCTACAACCTCAATCTGATCGACACGCCGGGACATGTCGACTTCTCTTATGAAGTCAGCCGCTCGCTGTCCGCCTGCGAAGGCGCACTGCTGGTCGTCGACGCGAGCCAGGGGGTGGAGGCGCAGACGGTGGCCAACTGCTACACCGCGCTCGATCTCGGCGTCGAAGTCGTGCCAGTGCTCAACAAGATGGACCTGCCGCAGGCCGACCCCGAGCGCGCCAAGGAAGAAATCGAAGACGTGATCGGCATCGATGCCGAGCATGCGATTCCATGCAGCGCCAAGACCGGCGAGGGCATCGACGACATCCTCGAAGCGGTCATCGCTCGAATGCCCGCGCCGAAGGGAAAAGTCGACGCACCGTTGCGCGCGATGATCGTCGACTCGTGGTTCGACAACTATGTCGGCGTCGTGATGCTGGTGCGTGTCGTCGACGGCAGCCTGTCCAAGGGCGAGCGCATCCGCATGATGGCGAGCGACGCGGTCTACGCCGCCGAGCAGCTCGGCGTGTTCACGCCGAAATCCGAGTCGCGCGACAGCTTGAGCGCCGGCGAGGTCGGGTTCGTGATCGCGGGCATCAAGGAATTGCAGGCGGCCAAGGTCGGCGACACGATCACGCTGGAAAAGAAACTGCCGAACAATCTCGGGGCCGCGACCGAGGCGCTGCCTGGCTTCAAGGAGATCCAGCCGCAGGTGTTCGCCGGGCTGTACCCGACCGAAGCGAGCGAATACGACTCGCTGCGCGACGCGCTCGAAAAGCTCAAGCTCAACGACTCGTCGCTGCGCTACGAGCCCGAAGTGAGCCAGGCGCTGGGCTTCGGCTTTCGCTGCGGCTTCCTGGGGCTGTTGCACATGGAAATCGTGCAGGAGCGGCTGGAGCGCGAGTTCGATCAGGATCTGATCACGACCGCGCCGAGCGTCGTCTACGAAGTCGAGCTCGGCAACAAGGAAGTGATCCGCATCGAGAATCCGTCGAAGATGCCGGACCTCGGCCGGATCAACGAGATCCGCGAGCCGATCGTGCGCGTGCATCTGTACATGCCGCAGGACTATGCGGGCCCGGTGATGACGCTGGCCAACCTCAAGCGCGGCGAGCAAATCAATATGGCGTATCACGGCAGGCAGGTGATGCTGACCTACGACATGCCGCTCGCCGAGATCGTGCTCG
>VBCQ01000226.1 GCA_005882155.1 Betaproteobacteria bacterium | reverse complement strand
CGCCGGCATGACGCTGTGGGAGCTGAAGTCGCCGACGACCTTGCGGCGCGGCTTTCTGCCGATGGCGACGACGCGCGGCGATCGGCTCTTCATCGGGCTGCTCGCTGCGGCCTACGTGAACCTCGCGTTCGTCGCGTTCAGCGAAAAGATGATCGGCTGGTTCGGCCTCGACTCCGAGCCGTCGATCTGGATCAGCTTCGCCCTCTCGATGGGGCTGCTCGCGCTGATCCTGCGCAAAGGTTAGTGAACTGCACCCGGCCTTTCTTCCCCGGCCGGCGTGTCGATGTGACATGTGGGAAGTTGCCAGAGGAGACACCAATGAAATTGCGCTTGAATGCCGTGGCCCTTGCCGCTGCCGCTTTGGCCCTGGGCCAGAGCGCGTGGGCAGGCGAGGCCGAGGCGAAGAAGTGGGTCGACAACGAGTTCCAGCCGTCGACCCTGTCCAAGGACAAGCAGATGGCCGAGATGAAATGGTTCATCGACGCGGCGAAGAAGTTGCAAGCCAAGGGCGTGAAGGAAATCTCGGTCGTGTCGGAGACGATCACGACGCACGAGTACGAATCGAAGACGCTCGCGAAGGCCTTCGAGGAGATCACCGGCATCAAGGTCAAGCACGACATCATCCAGGAGGGCGACGTCGTCGAGAAACTGCAAACCTCGATGCAATCGGGCAAGTCGATCTACGACGGCTGGATCAGCGACTCCGACCTGATCGGCACCCACTACCGCTACGGCAAGATCCTGCCGCTGTCGGACTACATGGCCGGTGCAGGCAAGGAGTACACCAACCCCGGACTCGACCTGAAGGACTTCATCGGCACGAGCTTCACGACAGCGCCCGACAAGAAGCTTTATCAACTGCCCGACCAGCAGTTCGCCAACCTGTACTGGTTCCGCGCCGACCTTTTCGCGCGCAAGGATCTGCAGGACAAGTTCAAGGCCAAGTACGGCTACGACCTCGGCGTGCCGCTGAATTGGAGCGCCTACGAAGACATTGCCGAGTTCTTCACCAACGACGTGAAGCAGATCGACGGCAAGCCGATCTATGGCCACATGGACTACGGCAAGAAAGATCCGTCGCTCGGCTGGCGCTTCACCGATGCGTGGCTGTCGATGGCGGGCTCGGCCGACGTCGGTATCCCGAACGGCCTGCCGGTCGACGAGTGGGGCATTCGCGTCGGCGCCGACAAGTGCACGCCGGTGGGTGCATCGGTGTCGCGCGGCGGCGCGACGAACTCGCCGGCCGCGGTCTACGCGCTGACCAAGTACGTCGACTGGATGAAGAAGTACGCACCGAAGGAAGCCACCGGCATGACCTTCGGCGAAGCCGGCCCGGTGCCCGCCCAAGGCCAGATCGCGCAGCAGATCTTCTGGTACACGGCATTCACCGCCGACATGACCAAACAGGGTCTGCCGGTCGTCAATGCCGACGGCTCGCCGAAGTGGCGCATGGCACCGGGGCCGAACGGCCCGTACTGGAAGCAGGGCATGCAAAACGGCTACCAGGACGTCGGCTCGTGGACCTTCTTCAAGGACCATGATCCGAACAAGACCGCCGCGGCGTGGCTGTACGCGCAGTTCATCACGAGCAAGACGACGTCGCTGAAGAAGAGCATCGTCGGGCTGACGTTCATTCGCGACAGCGACATCCACCACGACTACTTCACGCAGAACGCGAACAAGTACGGCGGCCTGATCGAGTTCTATCGCAGCCCCGCGCGGGTGGCCTGGACGCCCACGGGCAACAACGTGCCCGACTATCCGAAGCTCGCGCAACTGTGGTGGAAGAACGTGGCGGTCGCGGTGACCGGCGAGAAGACGCCGCAGCAAGCGATGGATAACCTCGCCGAAGAGATGGACCAGGTGATGGGGCGGCTGGAGCGCGCCGGCATGGCGCACTGCGCGCCGAAGCTCAACCCGAAGGGCGACCCCAACAAGTACCTGAGCGATAAGGGCGCCCCGTGGAAGAAGCTCGCCAACGAGAAGCCGAAGGGCGAGACCATCGACTACAACAAGCTGCTGACCGCGTGGAAGGAAGGCAAGGTCCGCTGACGCGCGACACTGTTTGATCCAGAAGTGAGCGGCCGACAGCAGTGGCCGCTCTTTGTGCCCTCGATGCGAAAACGTCGGGGGCATTTTTCAAGTCCCTCACCGATTTCTCGCGGGTTACCCTTGCGCGATGTTCATCGGCACCCTCTTCGCGCTTGCCGCCGGCCTGATGTGGGGCCTCGTGTTCGTCGCTCCGCTGCTCTTGTCCGACTATCCGGCGGCGCTGCTCTCGTTCGCGCGCTATCTCGCATTCGGCCTCATCGCGTTGCCGCTCGCCTGGCTCGATCGCGTGCGGCTCGCGCAGTTGACGCGCGCCGACTGGCTCGAGGCGATCAAGCTGTCGACGATAGGCAACCTGCTCTATTACCTGTGCGTCGCCGCGGCGATCCAGCGCGCCGGCGCGCCGCTGCCGACGATGATCATCGGCACGCTGCCGGTGGTGATCGCGATCAGCTCGAACCTGCGCGATGCACGGCGCGACGGCCGGTTGCCGTGGCTCAAACTCCTGCCGTCGCTAGCGCTGATCGGCATCGGTCTGCTGCTCGTCAACGAAGTCGAAATCGCGAAGCTGCGCAATGACGCGAGCGCCGATGTCGGCCGCTATGCGTTCGGCGCGCTGCTGGCCGTTGGCGGTGTCGCCTGCTGGACCTGGTACCCGATCCGCAACGCCGACTGGTTGCGCGCGCACCCCGGACGCAGCCCGCGCACCTGGGCGACTGCGCAAGGCGTCGCGACGCTGCCGCTCGCGCTGCTCGGCTATGCCGGCTTCTGGGTCTGGAACGCGATCAGCGCGCAACACTTCGCGATGCCGTTCGGCCCGCTGCCGCAACGCTTCATTGGACTGATGCTGGCGATCGGCTTGCTCGCGTCATGGCTCGGCACGCTGTGCTGGAACGAGGCGAGCCAGCGCCTGCCGACGACGCTGGTCGGCCAGCTGATCGTGTTCGAGACGCTGTCGGCCCTCGCGTATGCGTTTGCACTGCGCCACGAGATGCCGGCCCCCGCCACGCTCGCCGGCATTGCACTGCTGGTCGCCGGCGTGCTGTGGGCGCTGCGCGTCAAGCCCGAGCCGCTCGCCGCCGAAGGGCACGCGGG
>VBCQ01000225.1 GCA_005882155.1 Betaproteobacteria bacterium | reverse complement strand
GCCGGTCGAAGTTCTCCTTGAAGACAAACCACGCGAGCAGCGCCGTGAACACGCTCTCGGCATTCAGCAGCAGCGAAGCCGCGGTGGCCTGCATCGCGGAAAGCCCGATCAGCAATAGCACCGGGCCGATGACGCCCCCGGCCACGATGGCACCGGCCAGCCAGAGCCGCTCGCCCGGCGGCAGATGAACCTTCGCGGCCCGCTGCCAGCGCCGCCACAGCCACAACCCGATGCCGGATCCGAGGTATAGCAGCGCGGCCAGCAGCCAGGGGCCGACCTGCTGCAGCAGCAGCTTGGACAGCGGGGCACTCGCACCGAACAGCACGGCGGCAGCGAGCGCTGCGGCCACGCCCGGTTGGCGCAACTTCTTCAATGTTGTGAGCTTCACGCCGCTGGTGGTCCCTTTGACTTTCATGCAGCTTGCCACCATAACGGCTGCGCTACAGGTTTCCACCTCTTTGCGAGGGACGTTGTCCTATGGGCAACCGCCCTGACAGGACGCTCACCGCGGGCGACTCTATCGTGTCAGCGCTGGAACGCAGTTGTCAGCGGGACGCCGCAGTGGCTCAAGGAGTTTTGAACAAGAGTCACTTCGGAATCAGCGTTGGAACGCAACGTGTTGCCAGACTCGCTCCTGCAGCCGGCCCAGTCTGGCGTGAGCACGTCCGTTTGCGTCGATTGAATCCAGGCGCCGCCAGAGCTACACGCCTCTAAAGTGCGCCACACCCGGCACGCGAAGGTCCAGCCCAGTTGATCAGCATCAAAGGTAACGTGCGTGGCATCCGTATGCTCGCCTCATGACCTGCACCTCGGGACCCAACATGAAGCAACTGCAAGTTCTCACCAGCCTCCTCTCCGCGATCGTCATCGCCTCTGCATCGATGAGCGCATCTGCACAGCAGTCGTCTGGCGCACCCATGCCGGCAATGGCGGCATCGATGCCGATGGACTGTGCCAAGCCACCCGTCAAGCGTCACGACCACGGCGCCGAGAAGGGACTGGGGGTCAGTGCATCGAAATCAACCGATATGGCCTGCGCCCAAGACGGCGCAGCGTCCGAATCCGCCAAAGGCAAGAAGAAGGTGGCGCACGACCACGCCAAGTTTCACAAGAATCAGTGAGCGAACCGGGCGCCAACATGGACATGAATGACGCCAGGCCAGCGTCTTTCTGGCGCTCAGCGGGCTTTGTGGCACTGCTGGTCGCCGCACTCGCGGGCGGCTTCTTGCTCTATGCCGAGCACCGTGCGCACTTGTTCGGCGCGCTGCCGTACTTGTTGCTGCTCGCATGCCCGCTGATGCACGTCTTCATGCACCACGGCCATCACCATGGCGGCGATTCGCACACCGGCGACACCGGCAAGCCGCGCAACGAATGAACACCGCCACCAACGACTACGGGCTCTGGGGTCTCGTCCTCCTGAACTCGGTCGTCTTCGTCGGCTTCGCCTACAGCTTCTTCAAACCCGCAACCCTTCGCGACTGGCGAAGCTTCGGCGCCTACTCGGCTTTCGTCGTTGCGCTGTTCGCGGAGATGTATGGGTTTCCGCTCACGATCTACGTACTGTCGGGATGGCTTGGCTCGAGGTTTCCGGAAGTCAACCTCTTCGGCCACGAGTCGGGTCACCTCTGGTGGCTTCTGACGGGACAGCACGGAAATCCGCACTTCGGGTTCTTCCACATCTTGAGCTTCGTGGCCATCTTCGCCGGATTCACACTTCTGTCGAACGCTTGGCACGTGCTGTATCACGCACAGCGGCGCCATCAACTCGCGACCGCGGGTCCGTACCGCTTCATCCGCCATCCGCAGTACGTTGGATTCGTGCTGATCATGGTCGGGTTCCTTCTGCAGTGGCCCACCTTGCTGACGGTGGTCATGTTCCCGGTTCTGGTGGTCATGTACACCCGTTTGGCCGCCGCGGAGGAGCGAGAGTCCGCTCGCGAGTTCGGTGAGGCGTGGCGCCTGTACGCTGCGGCCACACCGCGGTTCATTCCGTCGAGGGGCGCCCGGGCGCATAGGCATGCGTAGCACGCGGCGACTGTTGACCTGAACCTTCCAGCGCACTAGAAGGAACAAGAACACAGCGCTTGACCTTCCTACCGTTGGAACGTCGAGACTGCATGCAACAGGAGCCACCATGCAGCCAGACTCCCACGCTCCGACGACTGCCGACCATGGGCATGAGCACCATTCACGTCCCGACGCGGGCGTCCATCGGCATCACGGGCACGCAGGCCCTGACGGCGAACGGCCGGTGCCGCGCGTGACCGCGGGCGGCAAGGACGTCGAGTACACCTGCCCGATGCACCCGCAGGTGCGCCAGATGGGCCCCGGCAACTGCCCCATCTGCGGCATGGCCCTGGAGCCGGTACTCGCGACAGCAGAAGCCGGCGAAAGTCCCGAGTTGCGCGACATGACGCGCCGCTTCTGGATCGGCCTGGCGCTGACCGTCCCCGTGTTCGGGCTCGAGATGGGCGGCCATCTCTTCGACATTCATCACCTCATCGGTCAACAGACTTCCAACTGGATTCAGTTCCTGCTCGGCACACCGGTGGTCCTGTGGGCCGGTTGGCCGTTCTTCGTGCGGGCCGCGGCTTCGGTGAGGAACCGCAGCCCGAACATGTTCTCGCTGATCGCTCTGGGCACGGGCGCGGCATGGCTCTACAGCGTGGCGGGCACCGTTGCACCGAACCTGTTTCCAGTCGCATTGCGGACACCGGACGGTGCCGTACCGATCTACTTCGAGGCGGCCGCCGTGATCACCGTGCTCGTCCTGCTCGGCCAAGTGCTCGAGCTGCGAGCGAGGGAAAAGACCTCGGGTGCGATTCGTGCGCTGCTGGACCTGGCACCCAAGAACGCCGTGCGCGTGAAGCCCGATGGGACCGACGAGACGGTGCCGATCGACACCATCCAGGCCGGCGAACTGCTTCGCGTGCGCCCGGGAGAGAAGGTGCCGGTGGACGGCGAGGTGACCGAAGGCAAGGGCACGGTCGACGAGTCGATGGTCACCGGCGAACCGATGCCTGTGGCCAAGGCGCCCAGTTCCAAGGTCACCGCCGGAACGCTCAACCAGACGGGGGGCTTCGTGATGCGCGCAGAGAAGGTCGGCGCGGACACGATGCTTGCGCAGATCGTGCACATGGTCGCTGCCGCGCAGCGCAGCCGTGCGCCGATCCAGCGCATGGCCGATCAGGTCGCCGGTTGGTTCGTGCCGGTCGTCATCGCGGTGGCTGCTCTGACCTTCGTTGCCTGGCTCGTGTGGGGTCCAAGCCCTTCCTTCTCGTACGCCCTCATCGCCGCCGTGGCGGTCCTCATCATTGCGTGTCCTTGTGCCTTGGGACTCGCCACGCCGATGTCCATCATGGTCGGCGTCGGCCAGGGCGCGCAACACGGCGTGCTCATCCGTGACGCTGAAGCACTGGAACGCATGGAAAAGGTCGACACGCTCGTCGTCGACAAGACGGGCACCTTGACAGAGGGTCGACCCAAGGTGGTCCACGTCGAACCGGCCGCGGGATTCGACGCTGCTGCTGTTCTTCAGAAGCTCGCGAGCGTCGAGCGCGCCAGCGAGCATCCGCTTGCAGCGGCCATCGTGACGGCTGCACAGGACGCGACGTTCCCGCTCTTGCCCGTCACCGACTTTGACTCTCCAGTCGGCAAGGGAGTGGTGGGCGTGGTAGACGGCGCGAAAGTGGTCTGCGGCAGTGCGAAGTTTCTGGCCGAGCACAGCATCGACATTGCGCCGCTGAACGAAGCCGCCGAGCGTCAACGCGCCAAGTCGGCCACAGTGATCTTCGTCGGGCTCGACGGCGTCCTCGCAGGATTCGTCGCAATCGCCGATCCCATCAAAGCGACCACACCGCGGGCCCTTCAGGCTCTGCGCAAGTCCGGCGTGCGCATCGTCATGCTCACGGGCGACGGCAAGACGACCGCGCAAGCCGTTGGCCATGAGTTGGGCATCGACTGAAGCACGAAGGCCGGGTGGTGGCCATGGCGGGCGACGGCGTCAATGATGCTCCCGCGCTCGCGGCGGCGGACGTGGGCATCGCAATGGGAACCGGGACGGATGTGGCGATGGAAAGCGCGGGCGTCACCCTCCTGAAAGGTGACCTCATGGGCATCGTCCGGGCCCGAACGCTTTCGCGCGCCACGATGAGCAATATTCGCCAGAACCTGTTCCTCTCTTTCGCGTACAACGTGGCCGGGATTCCGTTGGCCGCCGGTGTGCTCTATCCGTTCTTCGGGCTGTTGCTGTCTCCCGAGGTCGCCGCTGCCGCCATGGCCCTGTCCTCGGTCAGCGTGATAGCCAATGCGCTACGACTGCGGACGATGCAGGTCGCTGAGCCGCCCTGAGTGCGATTTACCTGGCGACCTGCATCTCGGTGATGACCAGGGCACCCCGGGACCGCTCGGCCTTGAACTGCACCTTGTCGCCTGGCTTGACAGCATCGAGCATCGCTGGATCCTTGACCTGGAACCCATCAATGTGGCCGCGTCGTACGCTCCGCCTGGTGCTGATCGAGCAAGCGTAGGCTGGAGGTTGCTGTGCAACTGGGACTGGCCCCGGTAGAGCATCGGGGCAGAACTAGAGCTCAAGCGTTCTAGGTGGAACGGCGGCTGCTTGAGAGCTTCCGCAAGCACTACCTTGAACTCAATGTTCTCCCTAACGTGCTGTCGGGCTGAGATGGTCGTCGGGCCGGGCCGGTCATCGCGCAAGGATACCGAGGCTAGAGAGTCCCTACCCAGGCGCCCACCGCGTCGAGCAATTCCTCCATCACCTGCTTGTCGTTGCGGCCCGAGCGCGCGAGCACGTGGAACGAATGGTCGGCGTGTTCGATGACCTTGAACGTCGCACGCTCGCCGAGCGCCTGCACGAGCGGCTGCAGCAGCGCGAGGTCGGCGAGCTCGTCGCGTGTGCCCTGCAGGAACAGCATCGGGACCTGCACGTCGGCCAGGTGCTTGCCCCGCTCGTCCGACGGCTGGCTCGGCGGATGCAGCGGGAAGCCGATGAAGACGATGCCGCGCACACCGCGCAGCGGCGCTGCGGCTTGCGCCTGCGAGGTCATGCGGCCGCCGAACGACTTGCCGCCGGCGACGAGCGGCATGCCGGGCAGTCGCTGCGCTGCCGCATCGACAGCCGCGCGCACCGTCGCATGCGCAAGCTTCGGCGGGTCGGGCCGCTTCGAGCCGCGCTCCATGTACGGGAACTGGTAGCGCAGCGTCGCGATGCCGCGTTCGGCCAGGCCGTTCGCGACCGCAGCCATGAACGGATGCGCCATGCCGGCGCCGGCGCCGTGGGCGAGCACGCAGCAGGCGCGTGCGTCGCCCGGTACCTGTAGCAGGCCGGAGACCTGCTGGGTGGCGTCGACCACGATCTCGACGCGCTCGGGGCTTGCGCTCGTCATCGCTGAAGCCGGGCCTAACGCTGCAGGCGCCGGTACTCGCTGTAGTGCCGGATCGCCTGCGTTCGGTGACCGAGCTGCTCATGCAAGCGCGCGGCGTTGTAGTGCGCATCGGCCATCGCGGGCTCGAGCTTCATGCAGGTCGTGTAGCTCGCGAGCGCCTCATCGCTCCTGCCGAGGTCTTCGAGCGCGATCGCGAGGTTGAAGTGCAGCAGCGCTTCGTCGGCACAGACGCGCAGCGCTTGGGCGTACAGCGCGACCGCCTCGCTGCAGCGGCCCGCGTCGCACAACAACACGCCGAGGTTGAGCACCGGGTCGACGTAGCTCGGCGCCTGGCGAATCGCCTCGCGGTAGGCGTGCTCGGCGTCGATCGCGCTCTTGGCTTCGAGCTTGACGCCGCGCTCGAACCAGGCCGCGGCATCGTCGTCAGCGTGTTCCTCCGGCTCCGGCTCCGGCTTCGGCGCGGGCTGAGGCTCGCGGCTCAGAAAGCTCACGCTGCCCTGCTTCGGCCGGACCTCGAAATCGATCAGCCACTGGCCCGACTCGGCCTCCCAGTGGCGGTCGCCTTCCTTGACCGCGATGTCGTTGCCGACCGCCGCAATGCGCAGCCCCGACAGCGGCAGCTCGCTCGGCAGCGAGGCCTTGAGCTGCTTCAACGAGCGCACGATCTTGCGCGGCGAGATCTGCGCCGCCTGCAGGCTGTAGGCAGTGCGCAGCAGCACCACGTCCTGGAAGCTGAAGCGGTACTCGCGGCGCTTGCCGCGGCTCGGCGTGACGAACCCCGCGGCGATCAGGCTGGTGATGACGGCCCGCGACAGGCCGAGCATCGATTGGATGCCGCTCAGGGTGTAGGTCTGCATCCGGCGGAGAACCCTGCTACTTCCTCGCGCGCGAGCGAACCGGTGCGGCGGCTTCTTCGACCGGCTCGGCCGCCGGCGTCGCGCGCTTGGCGCTCTTGCGCTCCTTGGCCGCTTCCTTGACGGCTTCCTTCGCCGCTGCGGCCGGTGCTGTCAGCGGCGACGCAGCCGGCGGGACTTTCGCGACGGCGCCCTTGCGCGGCGCAAGGCTCGCACGCAGCGCATCGACGAGGTCGATGACCTGGCCGCCGGCGGCCGCCTCCTGGCCTTCGGTGACGACGATCTGCTTGCCGGCGATCTTGTCGTCGATCGCGGCGAGGATGCGCTTCTTCTCCTCGTCCTCGAACTCGGCCGGGTCGTAGCTGTCTTCGGAGATCTGGTCGATCAGTTGCAGCGCGAGCTGAAGCTCGGGCTTGTTGATCTCGGCGCGCTCGATGTCGAGCTCCTTCATCGAGCGAACCTCGGCGGCGTACAGCAACTGCTGCAGGATCAAGCCTTCTTCATGCGCCCTCACCTGCACGACGTACTGCTTGCCCTTCCAGGCCCAGCGCGCGAGCGCGCAGCGCCCGCTTTCGCGCATCGCCTGCAGCAAGAGGCCGTAGGGCTTGCCGCCGCGCTTGTCGGGCGCGAGGTAGTAGGCCTTGTCGTAATAGATCGGGTCGACCGCCGACAGCGGAATGAACGACACGATGTCGATCGTCGAGCGCGGTGCTTCCTCGAGCGCCTTCAGCTCGGCCGGCGTGAACATTACGTAGCGGTCCTTCTCGAACTCGTAGCCCTTGACCATGTCGGCGCGTTCGACCGGAATGTTTTCCTTGATGCACAGGTACTGCTGCTTGACGCGCGAGCCGCAGTTGTGCAGCAGGTTGAAGCCGACGCCGCCGGCGGTTTCGGTGGCCGAAAACACCTTCACCGGGATCGACACCAGGCCGAAGCTGAGCGACAGGGAAGCAATCGAACGAGCGGCCATGACGGGGCTCCGAGAAGGTCGGGGTGGCAGATTAGCGCGGAATCAGCGCAGTTGCACGGTAGCCCGGATGAAATCCGGGGTGGCTGTCACTCGTATGCCACGTTCCCGGATTTCATCCAGGCTACGGCGGCTTGAACCCGAGCTTCTTCATCGGCGCCGCGAGCGTCTGCTTCGACGTCCAGTACGCCGCCCACGGGTCGCTCTTGACGAATGAGAGGTGCTCGCGCGCGGTCGCGATGGTCCACTGTGCGCCGCTCTTCAACGCGCCGAGCTGGTCCCATTCGATCGGCATCGACACGCCGATCCCCGGCCGGGCGCGGGCCGAGAACGCGGCGGCTGTCGTCGCCGCGTGGCCGTTGCGCAGGTAGTCGACGAAGATCTTGCCGACCCGGTTCGACGCGCCGCTCTTGGCGACGAAGCGCGATGGAATCGTCTTCGCGATGTGCTGCACGACCGCCTGCGAAAAGTCCTTCACCGTGTCGGCGTCCAGACGCGGCGCGATCGGTACGAACACATGCAGGCCCTTGCCGCCGCTCGTCTTGAGCCATGCGTCGAGGCCGAGCTCGGTCAACAGCGCGCGGGTCAGCGTCGCCGCTTCCTGCACGCGCGCCCACGACACGCCTTCGCCGGGGTCGAGGTCGAAGACGATGCGGTCGGGCTTGCCGATGTTCTTCTTGGTCGAGTTCCAGGTGTGGAACTCGATCACGTTCAT
>VBCQ01000224.1 GCA_005882155.1 Betaproteobacteria bacterium | reverse complement strand
ACTTCAGCGCCTTCATGAGCGTGTGGTTCTTCGAAGAGCAGAAGCACTCGCTGGTGCTGATGGAGTATTTGCGGCGATTCCGCCCCGATCTCGTTCCGAGCGAAGCCGAGCTGCATGAGGTGCGCTTCGAGTTCGATCCCGCTCCCGCGCTGGAGACGCTGATGCTGCACTTCTGCGGCGAGATCCGCCTCAACCACTGGTACCGCCGCGCGGCCGAGTGGCACACCGAGCCGGTCATCAAGGCCATCTACGAAACGCTGGCGCGCGACGAAGCGCGCCACGGCGGTGCCTACTTGCGCTACATGAAGCGCGCGCTGCAGAAGTTCGGCGACGAAGCCAAGGCGGCGTTCGCGAAGGTCGGCGTGCTGATGGCGAGCGCGCGCCGCACCGCACAGGCATTGCATCCGACGAACCTGCACGTCAACGTCAAGCTGTTCCCGCGCGACACGATTCAGAGCCGGCTGCCCAACCCCGAGTGGCTCGAGCAGTGGCTCGATCGGCAGATTCAGTTCGACGCCGTGTGGGAGAACAAAGTCGTCGAGCGCATCCTGCACAACCTGAGCCTGTTGATGGAGCGCAGCTTCGCGAGCGTTCAGGAGCTCAATCGCTACCGCAAGGAAGTCGCCGCGCTGGTCGCTGCTGCAGCCAAAGGGCCGCTAGCGCCGCGTCCCGCTTGATCGAGCTGATCAGGCGGCCTTCGTTGCCGCTTGGTCACGCTCGGCGTTGCGATCGGCAATGACACGCTGTGCGCTCGGCCGCGCACCGATCAGCGCGCTGTATGGCTTCCAGGCGATGCCGGCCGCGGCGAGCAGGTCTTCGCCGTAGACGATCTTCGTCGCCATCGTCACCAGCGGCAGGCTGACCCAGGCCGCGCAGTCGGCCTGCGTGAAGCTGTCGCCGGCGACATAGGGCGAGAACTTCGCGAGGCGCTTGAACGCGGCGAGGTTTCTCTCGAGCAGCTTGCGCGTTCGTGCGGCATTGCTCTCGCTGACCTCGCCGCCGAAGAAGGCTTTCGGATACAGCTCGCGAGTGACCAGCTCGATGTGCAGGTCGATGAAGGTGACGAGCTCGCGCACCTTGGCGGCTTGCCACGGATCGGCGGGGACGAGCGGCGGGTTCGGATGCGTCGCCTCGATGTAGTCGACGATCGCCTGGCTCTCGCACATCGCGCCGTGCTCGGTGCGGATGAACGGCACCTTGCCGAGCGGCGAGCAGCTGAGTACCGACTCGTCCTTGCTGCCAGTCTTGACTCGTTCCTCGACGAACGGCACGCCCTTTTCGAGCAGCACCATCTTCACCTTGTTGTAGTAGTTCGACAGCGCAAAGCCGCACAGCGTGATCATGGTCGGGTCTCCGATGAAGCGTCACGCGAAGTCTAGGCGGAACACGCCGCGCGAACTGTTGCGCAAGCGACAATCACGCGCCATGCCGAACTTTCTCGACAAGCTTTGCCCGCGAAGGGAACTCGATCGCCGCGTCGCCGCACTGGCACGGCCCATCGTCTTCACCAACGGCGTGTTCGACATCCTGCACCGCGGCCATGTCAGCTACTTGGCACAGGCGCGCGAGCTCGGCGCGAGTCTCGTCATCGGCCTGAACAGCGACGCCTCGGCACGCGGGCTCGGCAAGGGGCCCGACCGGCCGCTGAACAGCGAGCTCGACCGTGCCTGCGTGCTCGCCGCGCTCGAAAGCGTGAGTCTCGTGACCCTGTTCGACGAGGCCACGCCGCTCGCGCTGCTGGCGCTGGTGAGGCCGCAGCTGTACGTGAAGGGGGGCGACTACGACATCGAGGCGCTCGACGAAACCCGCCTCGTGCGCGGCTGGGGCGGCGACGCGCGCGCGCTGCCGTTCGTCGCCGGCTATTCGACATCCGCGCTCGTCAAGCGCATTCGAGCTTGATGACTCTCACTTTTCGAGCTTGACGCCGAAGCGCTCGCGCAACCGCTGCGCCGGGAAAGCGACCTCGCGCTCGACCCAGTGGCGAAACTTCAGCGTCGCGAGCGTGCGTTCCTTCGCCAAGTGCGCGATCAACGCGTCTTCGCGGAAATGCGGCTCGCTCGGTTGGCCCATCGCGCCGTAGCGGTTCGCATAGGTCAGTGCGAGCGCACCATCGCTCGCGGTGAAGCCGACGATCTTGCGCACATCGGCGGCGCGCACCCAGCGCCAGTGCTGCGCATCTTCAAGCACTTGCACCGGCGTTCCGCGATAGGCCCAGAAGCGCCCTTCGACCGGCCGATACGCCAGCTCGCGCATGCGGCGGCGCAACGCGCTCGCGAGCTCGATCAACGGACGCGCAAGCAGCAAGCCGAACAAGGCGAGGCTCGCGACGAAGAGCTCGGTGCCGCCGAAGCGCCACGCCGACCATGAACAGGCCACGCAGATCGAGAGGCGCAGCGCGAAGCTCGCCGCCAACGAGTTCACGGCTTCGTCCTGCGACGATGCAGCAGCTCGGCGACGAGCGAGCACGCAGCGCCGGTCAGCACGCCGCTCGCATGGGCCAGCGGCGCGACTGCGATGTCCCAGCCCGCCGGATGGCGCAGCGCGCCGGCCCAGGGCGTTTCGCTCGCCACCTTGGCGAGCAGCACCGCGAGAATCGCCGCGCCGATCAGCCTGAGCCGCGCTGGGCCGACGAACAGCAAATGCAGCGCGACGACAGCGACACCGGCGTGCAGCACGCCCGACAGCCCGCCGTAATGCAGCAGCTCGGGCTCGACGAGCAACGCGGCCTGCGTCAACGGCCAGGCGACGAGCCAGGCGACGACGCTGCGCCGCGGTGCATGCGCGACATGGCCGAGCGCGCCGACCAGCAGCGCGCCGGCGAGGTTCGCCGCCAGATGCAACGCGCTGTAGTGAATCGCGACCGCGCTCCACGCGCGCCAGGGTTGCGACAACGCCAGTGCGGGTTGCCAGTCGAGCCGCGACGGGGCTAGCGGCCACGCAATCAAGGCCATCACGCCGAGCAGCGCGGCGACGCCGGCCCAGGCCCAACGCGGTGGGCGTTCAGCCAAACACCGCGCGCCACAGCGCCGTCACCGCATCGCGCTGCAGCGCCATCGCGTCGGCGGCGAGTTGCGTTGGTTGCTCGTCGAGCCGCGCGCGGTGCTGGGCCCGGCGCAGCTCGCGGTAGGCGTCGGCCGCGGCGCTGCCGACGCCCGACGGCAGCAGCTTGCAGTCTTCGGCGCGTTGCAGCAGCGCGATGTTGCCGACGTTGTCCATCAGCTGCGGATGCGTTGCACTGTGCGCGAGCACCAGCGCCTGCACCGCGAACTCGGCGTCGACCATGCCGCCGGGGCTGTGCTTGACGTCGAAGCGCGCGGGCGCGACGGGTCGCGCCGCGCGCAGCTTCTCGCGCATCGTCTGCACCTCGCTGCGCAACGCCTGCGCGTCGCGCGGCGCGCGCAGCACGGCACGGCGCACCGCCTCGAAATGCGGCTCGAGCTCGCGCGTTCCGGCGCACCAGCGCGCCCGCGTCACCGCCTGATGCTCCCAGGTCCACGCAGTGTTGCTGCCGCGTCCGCTCTGGTAATGCGCAAAGCTCGCGAGCGAGGTGACGAGCAGTCCCGAGTTGCCGTTCGGACGCAACGCGGTGTCGATGTCGAACAGCTCGCCCGCCGCGGTGCGCAAGGTCAGCCAGTGGATCAGCTTGCGAACGAAAGCGCCGTAGACCTCGCCGGCGCGCTCGTCGTCATCGTCGTAGAGAAAAACGAGGTCGAGGTCGCTGCCGTAGCCGAGCTCCTTACCGCCGAGCTTGCCGTAGGCGATCACGGCAAAGCGCGGCGCATCGCGATGGCGCTGCTTCAGGTGCTGCCACGACCAGCGCAGCGCGCAATCGAGCGTCGCATCGGCAAGCGCCGACAAGTCGTCGGCCACCTGCTCGACCGTGATGTGACCCTCGACGTCGCGCACCAGCGTGCGGAACACCTCGGCATGATGCGCACGCCGCAACGTGTCGGGCAGCGACTCCTCGTCGGCCTGGCCGGATCGCTCCCACGCCTTGTGGCGCGCCTCGAGGTCGGCGATGTACTCGGCCGCGTCGAAGCGGCCGTGCAGCAAGCGCTCGTCGGCAAGCTCGTCGATGACGCCGGGGTGCAGCATCAGGTAGCGCATCGGCCAGCGCGCGAGGCCGAGCAGGCGCAGCAGGCGGTTCTGCACTTCGGGCCGCTCGACCAGCAGCGCGAGATAGCTTTCGCGCCGCAGCAGCGGCTCGACCCAGTCGATGAAGCGGATCGCCGCGTCCATCGTGCAACGCGACTCGTGCACCGCCTGCGCGGCGCGGCCGATCAGCTTGGCGAGCCGCATCTTGCTGTCGTCGCGCAGCCGCTCGATGCGCGGCTGCTCGCACCATTGCCTGACTCGATCCGCGAGCTCAGGCGGCAAGCGCTCGATGAAGATCTCGCTGTCGACCGGCTGCGGCGCCGGCCCGCATTGGCGGCAGCCGCCGCTGCTGCCGCTGCCGGGCGAGCGCCCGTCGTGCAGCAGCAGGTCGAACTCGGTGGCGACGATCTCGCGCGTCTCGCCCAGGCAGTCGAGCAGCTCGCAGGCATCGGCGTTGCACGACAAGCCGAGGCTGCGCGCGATCCAGCCGAGATCGCCGTCGGCCGTCGGCAGCAAATGCGTCTGCTGGTCGTCGAGGTACTGGATGCGGTGCTCGACGCGCCGCAGGAAGATGTAGGCCTGCGCGAGGCGCTGCGCGCTCGCCGGCTTCATCAGCCCGCCAGCGGCGAGCTTGTCGAGCGCCTTCAGGGTCGAGCGGGTGCGGATCTCGGGAAACTGGCCGCCGCGCACGACGAGCAGCAGCTGGACGATGAACTCGATCTCGCGGATGCCGCCGCGCGACAGCTTGACGTCGTTGGCGCGCTCGGGCCGGCCGGCGGCGCGGCGCTGCGCTTCGTCGCGCACCTTGCGATGCAGCTGGCGCAAACCCTCGAACACGCCGTAGTCGAGGTAGCGGCGGTAGACAAAAGCGGCGACCATCGCACGCAACCCGAGCGCGCGACCGTTGCGAACGCTCTCGCGCGGCGCGACGACGCGGCTCTTCAGCCAAGCGAAGCGCTCCCACTCGCGGCCCTGCACCTGCAGGTATTCCTCGAGCATCGCGAGGCTCACCACCGGCGGGCCCGAGTGGCCGTTGGGCCGCAGCGCGAGGTCGACGCGGAACACGAAGCCGTCTTCGGTGGTGTCGCCGATCAACGCGTAGAGGCTGCGCGCGACCGCGCTGAAATACTCGTGCGCGCTGACCCGCTCGGCGCCGTCGGTCTGACCATCTTCTTCGTAGATGTAGACGATGTCGATGTCGGAGGACACGTTGAGCTCGCGCGCGCCGAGCTTGCCCATGCCGACGACCCAGAAGTCGATTCGCTGGCCGGCCTCGTTGCGCGGCGCACCGTAGCGTGCGTCCTGCTCGGCTTGCGCACGCGCGAGCGCAATGTCGAGCGTCGCTTCGGCGAGCTCGGTCATCGCCTGCGTCACCTCGTGCACTGTCGCGCCCTGCTCGATGTCGAGCACCGCCAAACGCTCGAGCACCAGCTGGCGCGTCACGCGCAGCGCACTCGGCAGGCTGCGGCCGGCCGCATGCAGCTCTTGCACCAACGCGCTCACCGTCTCACGCCCGGGCAGTCCGCTCGGCAACAACGCCAATTCGCCCGCATAGCGGCGACGAACCCGCTGCACGAAACGGCTGTGCTCGGCAAGCGCCAGCGGCGCTGGAGAGATCACCACATCGACGACATCGGCGACGGCATTGAGCGGTGCGGTTGGCAGGGAACCCATGGGGACTTTGAGGGGTCTGTGCTAGATTGCCGGCGCACTGCGGACCGAGGGGGAAACGGTTCCGACTGTGGAAAAAAAGCACTCCGCGCGGCGTCGATCCGCACACTGCCCTGCCGTCTTGCGGCTCCCCAACTCGTTCATGTCCATCGTTGCGCCTGTCACTGCCGCTGCATCGGCGCCGAGCCCCCCGCGCGCCGCGATGGCGACGCGCTTGCGCTGGCTGGCGCGGGTCTTGGCAGGCCTGGTCGTTGCGGCGTGGAGCTTATTGCTTCTCGCCTGGCTGACACTTCACTGGGGGATTTTGCCGCACATCGCGCAATGGCGCCCCGAGATCGAAGCTCGAGCGAGCCGCGTGCTCGGTGTTCCGGTGCAAATTGGCACGATCGGCGTTCGCTCGGGTGGCTGGATGCCGACCGTCGAGCTGCACGACGTCGTGCTTCTCGATGCGCAGAAACGCCCCGCGCTCGCGCTGCCGCGCGTCGTCGCTGCGCTGTCGCCGCGCTCGCTGCTCGCGCTCGAAGTGCGCTTCGAGCAACTGCTGATCGACGGGGCGCAGCTCGAAGTGCGGCGCGACCGGCAAGGCCACCTGTTCGTCGCCGGGCTCGACTTCAGCGCAGCGGACAACGCGCAGGACAACGGCGCCGCCAACTGGTTCTTCAGGCAGCGCGAGTTCGTCATTCGCGGCGGGTCGCTGCGCTGGACCGACGAGCAGCGCAACGTGCCGCCGCTCTCGCTCGCCGACGTGCAGATCATCGTTCGCAACAGCCTGCGCGGCCACGAGATGCGCCTCGACGCGACGCCGCCGGCCGCGTGGGGCGAGCGTTTCAGCGCGCGCGCTCGCTTCACCCAGTCGCTGCTCAGCGACAGCGGCGACTGGCGGCATTGGAGCGGCCTGGTCTACGCCGAAATGCCGCGCGCCGACGTGAGCGAGCTGCGCCGCCACGTCACGCTGCCGTTCGAATTGAGCGAAGGCGACGGCGCGCTGCGTGCCTGGCTCGACGTGCACAACGGCCAGCCGCAGGACGCGACCGTCGACCTCGCGCTGCGCGAAGTCACGCTGCGCCTGTCGCGCGAGGTCGATGCGATCGGCCTCGAACAGATCGAAGGGCGTCTCGCCGGGCAGCGCAACGCCGAAGGGCTGACGATCGCCGCGCAGCAGTTCGGCTTTCTGACCGCCGACGGCATCCGCTGGCCGCGCAGCGACATGAAGCTCGTCTGGCGCCAGCGCGTAGGCGAGCCGTCGAGCGGCGGCGAGTTCAGCGCGCAGCGGCTCGACTTCGCGCTGATGAGCCAGATTGCGACCCGCGTGCCGCTCGGCGACGCGCTGCGCAAGCTGCTCGCCGAGCTGAGCCCGCAGGGCATCGCGAGCGACTTGGCCGCGCATTGGGACGGCCCGCTCGACCAACCCGAGAAGTACCAGGTCAAAGGCCAGCTGAGCGGCCTGTCGCTCGCTGCCAAGCCGGCCACCGAGCCGGGCAGCGTCGGCCGCCCCGGGTTGCACAACGCGACGCTGAGCCTGCACGCGACCGAGAAAGGCGGTGAGGCGCAGCTCGCGCTGAACGCCGGCAGCATCGAGCTGCCCGGTGTGTTCGACGACCCGCTGCTGCCGATGGACCGCTTCAGCGCGCTGCTGCAGTGGCGCATCGACGCCGCGAAAACCAAGGACGCGCCGCCGAAGGTGTCGCTGCAAGTGAAGGACGCGAAATTCGCCAACGCCGATGCGCAAGGCGAGCTCAGCGCGAGCTGGTCGACCGGTGCCGGCGCCGGCACGGCGCGCGGCGGGCGCTTCCCCGGCCAGCTCGAATTGACCGGCACGATCACCCATGGCATGGCCGAACGCGTCGCGCGATATCTGCCTCTCGGCATTCCCGAAGACACGCGCAGCTACGTCGCGCGCGCGGTGCACGGCGGCAGCGTCAGCAACCTCGGCTTTCGCGTTCGCGGCGATTTGTGGGACTTTCCGTTCCACCGCATTCGCGACCCGAAGGAAGGCGAATTCCGCATCGCCGGCCATGTCGACGACGTGAGCTTCGCCTACGTGCCGAGCGTGCCGGCAATCGGCGCCGAGCCGGCACGCGAGTCGCCGTGGCCGGCATTCACCAAGGTCAGCGGCGAGCTGATCTTCGACCGCGCGTCGATGGAGATTCGCAACGCGCGCGCGCAGCTGTACGGCGTCGAGCTGACCCGCGTGCAAGGCGGCATCCGCAGCCTCACCGACCATGCGGTGTTGGCGCTCGACGGCAGTGGGCGCGGCCCGCTCGCCGACATGCTGCGCTTCGTCAACGCGTCGCCGGTCGGTGGCTGGACCGGCCGCGCGCTCGCGCAGGCCAGCGGCAGCGGCATCGCCGAGCTGAAGCTCGCGCTCGCGATCCCGCTCGGCGAGGCGAGCGCGTCCACCGTCAAAGGCAGCGTGCTGCTCGCCGGCAACGACGTGCGCTTGAGCGCCGATACGCCGCTGCTGGCATCGACGCGTGCGCGCGTCGACTTCAGCCAGAAAGGCTTCAGCGTCGCCGGTGCGACGGCGCGCGTGCTCGGCGGCGATCTGAGTTTCGACGGTGCGACGCAGCCCGACGGCTCGCTGCGCTTCGGCGGCGTCGGCACCGCGACGGCCGACGGCTTGCGGCGCGCCCCGGAAATCGGCGCGCTGTCGCGGCTTGCCGCGTCGCTCAGCGGGCAGGCCGGCTATCGAATCGGCGTCGCGGTCGTTCATGGCCACGCCGAGGTCAGCATCACCAGCAACCTGGTCGGCCTCGGATCCGAATTGCCGGCGCCGTTGCGCAAACCTGCCGAGGCCGCGCTGCCGTTGCGCTACCAGACGACGCTCGCGACAGAGACGCTTGCGGCGGGTCAGAGCGCGCGCGACAGCCTGCGCTTCGAGCTCGGCAGCGTCGTGCAGGCGCTGTACCTGCGCGACGTGTCGGGCGACACGACCAAAGTGCTGCGCGGCGGCGTCGGCGTGCTCGAACCCGCGCCATCGCCGACCGGCGGCGTTTCGGCGAACATCAGCCTCGCGAGCGTCAACGTCGATGCCTGGGAGGCGATCGCAGCGAAGCTGTGGGGCGGGCTGACGACGACTTCAGCGGCAGGCGGTGGCGGCGACGCGGCGTCGGACGGCGGCTATGCACCGACCGCGATCGCGCTGCGCGCGCAGGACGTGCTGATCGGCTCGCGCCACTTGAGCAAGGTCGTCGCCGGCGTCTCGCAGGACGACGGCCTGTGGCGCGCCAATGTCGACGCCGAGCAGCTCAACGGTTACGTCGAATTCCGCCCGGCGCGGCGCGGCGGCGGCGCGGCCGGTCGCGTCTACGCGCGGCTGTCGCGGCTCTCGCTGCCGAAGAGCGATGCCGACGACGTGGCGCAACTGCTCGACCAGCAGCCGTCGACGGTGCCGGCGCTCGACATCGTCGTCGACGACTTCGAGCTGCGCGGCAAGCGGCTCGGCCGGGTCGAGGTCGAAGCGGTGAACCGTCTCGCCGGCGAAGGCCGCGACACGATTCGCGACTGGCGCCTGACGCGCCTCGTGATGACGACGCCGGAAGCGCGCTTCAACGCGACCGGCAACTGGGCCGCGGTGACGCCGAGCGGTTCGACCACTGCCGGCTCGACCCCGACGCGGCGGCGCGCGGTGCTCGACTTCAAGCTCGACCTGACCGACAGCGGCGCGTTCCTCGATCGCGTCGGCACACCGAAGGCGGTGCGCGGCGGCAAGGGAAGCCTATCGGGCCAGATTTCGTGGCTCGGCTCGCCGCTCGCGATCGACTACGCGAGCCTGGCCGGCCAGTTCAATGTCGCGATCGAAGGCGGCCAATTTCTCAAGGCGCAGGCCGGCGCGGCGCGCCTGCTCAGCGTGCTGAGCCTGCAGTCGCTGCCGCGCCGTCTCGCGCTCGACTTTCGCGACCTGTTCCAGGAAGGCTTCGCGTTCGACAACCTGAGCGGCGACGTGAGCATCAACCAGGGCGTCGCCCACACCAACAACCTGCGCATGCGCGGCGTGCAAGCGGTCGTGCTGATGGAGGGCAACGCCGACATCGCGCGCGAGACGCAGGACTTGCGCGTCATCGTCGTCCCCGAGATCAACGCCGGCACCGCGTCGCTCGCGTATGCGGTGATCAACCCCGCCGTCGGGCTCGGCACTTTTCTCGCGCAGGTGTTCCTGCGCAAGCCGCTGACGCAGGCCGGAACGCGCGAGTTTCGCGTCACCGGACCGTGGGCCGACCCGAAGATCGACCGCGTCGAGCGCAAGCTCGGTGACCCGATTCCCGAGATCGAGGCGCAAACTTCGCCTGCATCGGCGGGCAACGAGCCGGCCAAGCGGTGAGGAGTCGTCGATGAAGATCGCTGCCTTGCAAACGGTGTCGACGCCGAGCGTCGAGCGCAACCTCGCGAGCGCGCGCCGGCTCATCGCGCAAGCCGCGAGCGAAGGCGCGCGTCTGGCCGCGCTGCCCGAGTATTTCTGCTTCATGGGCGCGCACGACCGCGACAAGCTCGCGATCGCCGAGACGCCCGGCGACGGCCCGATCCAGAACGCGCTCGCCGAGATGGCGCGTTCGAACAGCATCTGGATCATCGGCGGCACGTTGCCGCTGCGCATCGACGACGATGCGGATCACGCGCTGAATGCGAGCTGCGTCTACGCGCCCGACGGCCAGCTCGTCGCGCGCTACGTGAAGATGCACCTCTTCCACTACGACAACGGCCGCGAGCGCTACGACGAAGGCAGTGTGCTGCGCGCCGGCAGCGAGCCGGTCGCGTTCGACGCCGCGGCCATGCGCGTCGGCCTGAGCATCTGCTACGACCTGCGCTTCCCCGAGCTGTATCGCGCGCTGATGCATCCGCCGTGCGACCTGCTCGCCGTGCCCGCCGCGTTCACCTACACGACCGGGCGCGCCCACTGGGAGCTGCTGCTGCGTGCGCGGGCGATCGAGAACCAGTGCTACGTCGTCGCACCCGCGCAAGGCGGCTTGCACGAGACGGGTCGGCGCACCTGGGGCCACAGCATGATCGTCGACCCTTGGGGCGAAGTGGCGGCGGTGCTCGCCGAAGGCGAAGGCGTCGTGATGGCCGATGTCGATGTCGCGCGCATCGCGTCGGTGCGGGCGCAGTTGCCCGCGCTGGAGCATCGGCGCGAGTTTTGAGTGTTCAGCCGCCGTCTGCCGGCGCCGTCTTCGTCGGCATGCGCAGCCAGATCACCTTGACACCGGATCGCGCTGCGGCACGCTCGATTGCCGCGACCTTGGCCTCGTCCACCTGTTCGACGTTGCCGCCCGTGGGCAGCGTCGATGTCGCGCATCCCACAAGCCCGCCAACAACCAAAGCAGCCAGCACGATGCGCTTCATGATCAGCTCCTTGCAAAAGGTGTCACTGATCATTTCACTTTAGTTCACGGCGCAACGCCGTCAACACGCTAGGTGGTCTTCTCTTTCTTCGCGGCGGCTTTCTTCGCCGGCGCCTTCGCCGCGCGCGGCTCGAACTCGAAGACGACCTTGCCTTCCTTCTTGTCGTAAGCCAGGCGCGCCTTGAACTTTCGCCGCGTCTTGTTGGAGACGAAGTTCTCCAGCAGATCGGTCTTGCCAGTGGAGAGAAGCTTCGTCATCTGCTCGCGCGGCACCGGCTGCTGCAGGATGATCTTGCCGCTCTTGAAGTCGCAGGTGACGTGGGCGCCGACGCTGTGCTCGCAGACGTACGAGTTGCCGAACTCGAACACGCGGCCTTGGCACTTCGGGCAATGGCCCAAGCTTTCCTGCCCTGAGAAGTCGACCGGCTCGCCCGACTCGCCGTCCTTCTTCGCGTCTTCGCCGAAGTCGAACTCGAGCTTCCAGTTCTTCACCTCGTCGTCGTAGGCGAGCTTGAGCTCGGCGGTGAACGGCCAACCGGCTTTCGATCGGAAGCCTTCGAGCGGGCCGATCTTCTTCGTCGCGAGAAACTGCTCGACCTCGTCGAGCTCGAAGCTGCGCCCGCCCGGAATCTTGCTGATCGAAAAGCCGCAGCCTTCGCCGTCGCCGCCTTTTCCGGTGCAGGTGAAGCGGCGGTAGTTCTCCTTGACGACGCCGCCGCAATTCGGGCACGGTGTCGCGAGCGTCGCGTAATCGCCGGGGATCGTGTCGCGGTCGTACTCTTTCGCCTTCGCGACGATGCGCTGCGTCATCGCGGCGATCTCGTCCATGAATTTCTGGCGCGACAAATGGCCCTTCTCCATTTCGGCGAGCTGGTACTCCCAGTTGCCGGTCAGCTCGGGCTTGGTCAGCTCCTCGACCTGCAGCCCGCGCAGCAAGGTCATCAGCTGGAAGGCCTTCGCGGTCGGGATGAGCTCGCGGCCTTCGCGGTGCATGTACTTCTCCATCAGCAGGCCTTCGATGATCGCTGCGCGCGTCGCCGGTGTGCCGAGGCCCTTCTCCTGCATGGCCTCGCGCAGCTCGTCGTCGTCGATCAGCTTGCCGGCGCCTTCCATGGCGCTCAGCAGCGTGGCTTCGGTATAGCGCGCCGGCGGCTTGGTCTTCAGCGCGTTGACGTCGACCTGCTCCGTGCGCACCATTTCGCCCGCCTTCACCGGCACCAGGTTCGCATCGTCCTCCTGCGCCTCGCGGCCGTAGACGGCAAGCCAGCCGGGCTTGACCATCACCTTGCCGTTGGTCTGAAAGCTGTGGCTCGCGCCCTTCACGGCGACCGTGCTGATGCGTGTGGTGACCATGAATTCAGCGCTCGGATAGAACACCGCGAGAAAGCGCTTGACGACCATGTCGTAGAGCTTGGCTTCGATTTCGGTCAGGCTCTTCGGCGCAAGCAGCGTCGGGATGATCGCGAAGTGGTCCGACACCTTCGCGTTGTCGAAGATGCGCTTGTTCGGCTTCACGTAGCCCTCGCTGACCGCCTTGCGCGCATGCGCGGCGAGCGCACGCAGCGGTCCCGGCAAGTTCTCCTTGGCGATCATCTCCATCGTTTTCTTGACGACGCTGACGTAGTCCTCGGGCAGGTGCTTGCTGTCGGTGCGCGGGTAGGTCAGCACCTTGTGCTTTTCGTACAAGGCCTGCGCGATCGACAGCGTCGTCTTGGCCGAGAAGCCGAAGCGCGAATTGGCTTCGCGCTGCAGCGTGGTCAGGTCGTACAGGCCCGGCGCGCTCTGCGTGCTCGGCTTGGCCTCTTCGCTGACGCTGGCCGGTTGGCCGCGCACCGCTTGCGCGATCGCCTGCGCGTCGGCCTCGGTCCAGAGGCGATCGGCGCGCAGCTCGGCATCGTCGGGATTCTTCTTCCACTTCGGGTCGAACCACTTGCCGTCGTATTCGCCGGCCTCGGCGGCGAAGCTCGCCTTGATCTCCCAGTAGTCGCGCGCGACATGCTTGCGGATCTTTTCTTCGCGCTCGACGACGATCGACAGCGTCGGGGTCTGCACACGGCCGACCGTCGTGAGGAAGAATCCGCCGTCGCGCGAATTGAACGCCGTCATCGCGCGCGTGCCGTTGATGCCGACGAGCCAGTCGGCCTCGCTGCGGCTGCGCGCCGCGTCCGACAGGCCGAGCAGCTCTTCGTCGCTGCGCAGTTGCTCGAAGCCGTCGCGGATCGCTTGCGGCGTCATGCTTTGCAGCCACAGGCGCTTGATCGGCTTGTTGATAGCCGCCTTGCCGCTGCCGGCGTACTGAACGATCAGGCGGAAGATCAGCTCGCCTTCGCGGCCCGCGTCGCAGGCGTTGATGAGCGCCGTCACGTCCTTGCGCTTGACGAGCTTGACGACGGCGTTGAGCCGCGTCTTCGCCTTGTCGATCGGCGCGAGGTCGAAATGCGGCGGGATCACCGGCAGATGCGCGAAGCTCCATTTGCCGCGCTTCACGTCGTACTCTTCCGGCGCCTTGATTTCCACCAGGTGCCCGACCGCCGACGTGACGATGTAGCGCTCGCTCTCGAAGTACTCGGCCTGCTTGTCGAACTTGCCGGCCACCGGTGTCAGTGCACGGACGATGTCCTGCGCGACGGACGGCTTCTCGGCAATGATCAAAGTTTTCGTCATGGTTCTTTCTGCGGCCGCCGCGGCGGCCAGGTGCGACGCTCGGGCGTGCACGGCAAGGGCGTGTTCGCGCTCGCGACGATCCCGAAGGGCGAGGTGATCATCGAATACAAGGGCGAGGTCGTCACCTGGCCGCAGGCGCTGCGTCGTCACCCGCACGACCCGACCGACCCGCACCACACCTTCTACTTTCACATCAACGAGTCGCATGTGATCGACGCGAAGTTCGGCGGCAACGCAGCGCGCTGGATCAACCACTCCTGCGAGCCGAACTGCGAAGCCGACGAAATCGACGGTCGCGTGTTCATCAAGTCGCTGCGCAGCTTGAAGCCGGGCGAAGAGCTGTTCTACGACTACGGCCTCGTCATCGACGAGCGCTACACGCCGAAGCTGAAGCAGCAGTACGAATGCCGCTGCGGCAGCAAGAAGTGCCGCGGCACGATGCTCGCACCGAAGCGATGAACGACGATCGTCCGCTGCACTGGGGCGCCGAGACGCTGTGGGCGCAGCTCGAGCCTGAGCTGCCGGGCCTGAGCGTCGAGATCGTCGCGCGGATTTCGTCGACCAACAGCGCGCTGCTCGATCGCGCACGCGTCGCCGGCGACGTCGCCGAGGAAGGCGACATCGCTCGGGTGCGGCGCAGCGTCGAGAGCTCCGCGTTCGGGCGCCGCCAGGCCGACCTGCAACCTTGCCTGCTGGTCGCCGAGCACCAGACCGGCGGACGCGGTCGCCAGGGCCGCGTGTGGCACGCATCGCCCGGCGCGTCGCTGACGTTCTCGCTCGCGCTGCCGCTCGCGCCGCGCGACTGGTCGGGCTTGTCGCTCGCCGTCGGCGTTGCGCTGGCCGACGCGCTCGATCCGCTGGGTCCGAACGATGCAGGCGCGCCGCCGCGCATCGGCATCAAATGGCCGAACGACCTGTGGCTGCTCGATGCCGCCGCGGCCCGAAGCAGTGTGGGTCGCAAGCTCGGCGGCGTCTTGATCGAGACGGTCGCGGCCGGGTCGCGCCGCCTCGCGGTGATCGGCGTCGGGCTGAACGTGCTGCCGCTCGACGCCGATGCGAGCAGCGCAACGAGTGGGTTCGCCTGCCTGCAGGAACTTGACGCCGAAGTGCGTGCGCCGGCCGTGCTCGCGCGCGTCGCGCTCCCGCTGGTCGCGGCATTGCAGCAGTTCGAGCGCGACGGCTTTGCCGCGTTCGCAGCACGCTTCGCGGCGCGCGATCTGCTGCACGGTCGCGCGGTGCGAACGACGCCGCCCGATGCGGTCGACGGCATCGCAGCGGGCGTGTCGCCGAACGGCGGGCTGCTCGTTCGCACGACCGACGGCGTGCGAACGATCGTCAGCGGCGAAGTCAGCGTGCGATTGAATGCGGGCGGGCCGGCCTCATGCTGAGATGGCTGGTCGCGCTGCTGTTGCTCGCGAACGTGGCGTTCTACGTCTGGTCGCAGGGCTGGCTCGACGACGTCGTCGGCGTGCGCGCGCGCGGCGACCGTGAGCCCGAGCGCCTCACGCGTCAGTTTCATCCCGAGGTCATCAAGATCCTCACGCCGCAGGCGGTCGCGGCGGCAGCGAGCGCGGCCCAATTGAAGCTCGTCTGCCTCGAAGCCGGGCCGTTCAACGCGGCCGAGCTGCTGGCCGCCGAAGGCGCGATGTCGGCTGCGTTGCCGGCCGGCAGCTGGGCGCAGATCGAGGTCGGCAAGCCGATTCAGGCTCACCTGCTGCGCGTCGAGCGTGCCGATGCCGAGCTGGCGGCGAAGCTCGCGACGCTGAAGTCCGACGCGCTGGGCAAGGGATTCGGCGCCTGCGCAAGGCCTTGATTCGATCAGCCGCGGTTCAACGCCCGCCCTCGCGCGCGACGAAGCGCACCGCGATCGCGAGCGCAAGCAGCCACGACAAGTCCAGCGCGCCACCCCCAC
>VBCQ01000037.1 GCA_005882155.1 Betaproteobacteria bacterium | reverse complement strand
GCTCGAGCTGGGTGCCGGCACGGTCAAGCCCGCCCCCGAGATGAGCACCGCGGTGGACACCAGTTTCATCACCGGCATCGGCAGCATCAACGAGCGCATGCTCATCCTGATGGACATCGAGGCGTTGATGTCGAGCGCGGAGATGGGGTTGATCAACACGACCCACTGAACGCGCTTTCCTCGAGGCCCCGCCATGCAGTTCTTCACTCCGCGGCGCCTGTCGCACAAGCTCTTGTTGCCGCTGTTTCTGGGCGGCCTCGTCATCGTCGGCAGCATTCTTGCGGTGGTGTTCCATTCGCGCAGCCAGACCGTCGAGCAAGCGGGGCTCGCAACCGGCCGCGCGGTGGCGAACCAGGTCGTCACGCTGCGCAGCTTCTACACCGCGCAAATCGTCCCGCGCGCCAAGAAGGCCGGCATGGAAATCAGCTTCGACTATGCCGGCAAGGACGGCGCGCTGCCGTTGCCCGCCACCTTGGTGAAGGCACTCGGCGAAAGCGTCGCCAAGGAATATCCCGGCACCGACGTCCGTTTGCTGTCGAACCACCCGTTCCCGAACCGCGCGGCGCAGAACAAGCTCGACGCCTTCCAATCCGCGGCACTCGCGTCGCTGGAGAAGAGCCCGAATACGCCGGTGCACAGCGTCGAAGAGGTCAACGGCCGCTTGTCGGTGCGCTACGCCGTGTCCGACGTGATGAAGGAAGGCTGCGTCGCCTGCCACAACAGCCACCCGCTGTCGCCGAAGCGAGACTGGAAGGTCGGTGATGTGCGCGGCATCGTCGAAGTGGTGGTGCCGGTCGACGATGTCGGCGCGACCATCACCCACAGCGCGTCGACGATCGCGGCACTCGTCGTCGCCGGTTTCGGCGCACTCGGTTTGATCCTTTACGTGCTGACCCAGCGCATCGTCGCCCGGCCGCTCGATCGCGCCGCGAAAGTGATGGAGCGCGTGGCCGACGGCGATCTGCGCGAGATGCCGGCGCAGCCCGGCAGCGACGAAGTCGGTCGCTTGTTCGGCGGGCTGAAAGCGATGGTCGACAAGTTGCGCGGCACGATCCACGAGGTGCGCCAATCGGCCGAGAGCATGCAGGTCGCGTCGGGCGAGGTCGCCACCGGCAGCGCCGACCTGAGCTCGCGCACCGAGCAGGCGGCGAGCAGCTTGCAGGAAGCCGCCAGCGCGATGGAGCAGCTGACCGGCACCGTGCGGCAAAGCGCCGACGCCGCGTCGCAGGCGAATCAGCTGGCGTCCTCCGCATCGAACGTCGCCTCGCGCGGCGGTGCAGTCGTCACGCGAGTGGTGAGCACGATGGACGAGATCAACGCGAGCTCGAAGAAGATCGCCGACATCATCGGCGTCATCGACGGCATCGCGTTCCAGACCAACATCCTTGCGCTGAACGCTGCGGTCGAAGCCGCGCGTGCGGGAGAGCAGGGCCGCGGCTTCGCGGTCGTCGCCGGCGAAGTGCGCAACCTCGCGCAGCGCAGCGCCGAAGCGGCGAAAGAGATCAAGAGCCTGATCGGTGCATCGGTCGAGAGCGTCGACTCGGGCTCCAAGCTCGTGGCCGATGCCGGCAAGACGATGCAGGAGATCGTCGGCTCGGTGCAGCGCGTCACCGACATCATCGGCGAGATCAGCGCCGCGTCGTCCGAGCAACGCGACGGCATCGGCCAGGTCAACACCGCGGTGACCCAGCTCGACCAGATGACGCAGCAGAACGCTGCGCTGGTCGAGCAAAGCGCGGCGGCTGCCGAATCGCTGAAGGAACAGGCCGTGAAACTGACCCAGGCCGTCAGCGTGTTTCGCTTGACCGAGACCGCCTGAGCGCCGCTCACAAAAACAAGCACGAGGCGAACTCATCATGCAACTCAGACAATTCCGCATCGGCACACGTTTGATGGCGGGCTTTGCCGGCGTGCTTGCATTGACTCTCGCGCTCGGGCTGTACTCGCTGATCCAGCTCGCGCGCGTGAATGCGGCGACCGAGAGCATCGCGACCAGCAGCCTGCCGAGCGTCGCGATGGTCGGGCGCATCCAGGATGCGTTGAGCCGCTTTCGCCTGCTCGAGAACCAGCATGTGATGACCTTCGACGTCGAGGAGAAGGAAGAGCTCGACAAGGCGATCAGCGCGCAGAAGAAGCGCCTGCTCGAATCGCTGCAGCGCTACGAAGCGATGCTGCAGCCGGGCGACAAGCGCCGTGCCTACGACGAATTCATGGGCCTGTTCAAGGCCTACGAGGCCACCGGTCCGAAGCTGTTGGAGCTGTCGAACGTCGGCATGACGCGGCTGTCGGACGCGCGTGCTTACCTGATCGGCCCGTCGTCGGCAGCGTTCAACAAGACCAACGGCGCGCTCGCCAAGCTGGTGTCGGTCGACGAAGGCGAGGCCGACACCTTCTTCGCCGGCTCGCAAAAGGCCTACAAGCTGTCGCAGACGCTGGTGATGGGCTGGCTGGTCGCGATGCTCGCGATCGGTGCGGCGCTGGCGATCGTGATCACGCGATCGATCGTTGCGCCGCTGCGCAAGACGCGTCTCGCAGCCGATCAAGTCGCCGCCGGCGATCTGTCGGCGCAGCTCGAGGTCGCCGGACGCGACGAAGCCGCCGACCTGATGCGCGCCGTGATGCAGATGCAAGACGCGTTGCGCCAGACGATCAGGCAGGTGCTCGCGTCGACCAACAGCATCAGCACGGCGAGCGCCGAGATCGCCAGCGGCAACCTCGACCTCAGCACACGCACCGAGCAGACGGCGAACAATCTGCAGGTCGCCGCGTCGTCGATGGAACAACTCACCGGCACCGTCAAGCAAAGCGCCGACTCGGCGCGCCAGGCCGACCGGCTCGCGCTGTCGGCCGCCGAGGTCGCGGCACGCGGCGGCAAGGTCGTTTCGCAAGTCGTCGCGACGATGGACGAGATCAACGCGAGCTCGAAGAAGATCGCCGACATCATCGGCGTCATCGACGGCATCGCGTTCCAGACCAACATCCTTGCGCTGAACGCCGCGGTCGAGGCCGCGCGTGCGGGAGAGCAGGGCCGCGGCTTCGCGGTCGTCGCCGGCGAAGTGCGCAACCTCGCGCAGCGCTCGGCGCAAGCAGCGAAAGAGATCAAGGGCCTCATCGGGTCCTCGGTCGACAAGGTCGAGTCGGGCGCCAAGCTCGTCGCCGACGCCGGCAAGACGATGCAAGAGATCGTCACCTCGGTTCAGCGCGTCACCGACATCATCAGCGAGATCACTGCCGCTGCCGCCGAGCAAAGCGACGGCCTCGGCCACGTCAACAATTCGGTCGCTCAGCTCGACCAGATGACGCAGCAGAACGCCGCGCTGGTCGAGCAGAGTGCGGCGGCAGCGGAGTCTTTGAAGGCGCAGGCGGTCAAGTTGGCCGAGGTGGTGAGGACGTTCAAGCTCGAGGCGTCCTAAGAGCCCCCCATCTGGGGCAGGTTGCTCAGGGCGAACGTGCTCCTGATTTCCCGACACCGAATTGACGCCCCACCCCCGCCCTATTGCCGCGATCACCGCCCCGCCCCCGATTCCAGAATCCCGTGAGGGCTTGCACGGGCTACAGGCGACGCACCGTTTGCCGATATCCCTTCAGGGCTGCGCATCTCTCGCTGTCCGCGCGACCGCCTACCGAACGGCTTTCCGGAGACCAAGAATGAACCTGAACCTGTTGATGCGGAAATTCACGATCCGCACCCGCATGCTGAGCACCGTCGGCATCGTCGCCATCGCACTGCTCGCGGTCGGCGGCGTCGGCCTCGCAGCGCAGTTCTATGCGCGCTCGGTGAGCGCGTCCTTCATCTCGGAAGACTTCGCTGCGATGACGCAGATTGCGCAACTTCGCACGCTGATGAGCACGCTGCGCCAGCATGAGAAGGACATGATCATCCAGTACGAGAACGCGGTCGAGGTCGGCAAGGCCAAGGACGCGTGGACGAAGACGCTGGCACAGATCCAGAGCTCGGCGAAGGCGCTGTCGGACACGCTGCCGCACGAGGCCGATCGCGCCAAGGTCGCAGAAGCGATGGCGCGGATGGACAAGTTCAAGAGCGCCTTCCTGCCGGTGGCCAAGCAGCTCGAAGCGATGGGCTTCGACTCGGCGCGCGTCGCCGCCGCGTTCATGGCGCGTGCGACGCCCGACTACGACGCTGCGCAATCGATCATCGAAACGCTCGCGAGCGACCTCGAGCTCGCGGCGAGCGCCGGCGGCAAGCGCCTGAACGCGACCGCAACCACGGTGATGACGCTGCTCGGCGCCGCGGTCGTGCTGATGATCTTGCTGATCACGCCGCTGACCCTGCTCAACATGCGTTCGATCTGCGGGCCGATTCGCGAAGCCGAAGGGCTCGCCGACGCGATCGCGCAGGGCGACCTGACCGAGCGCAGCGTCGACACCCGCGGCAAGGACGAAGCGGCGCATCTGCTGCAGACCTTGTCTGCGATGCAAGCCTCGCTGCGCCAGATCGTCGGCCAGGTGCGCGCGTCGACCGACAGCATCTCGACCGCGTCGGCCGAAATCGCGACCGGCAACCAGGACTTGAGTGCGCGCACCGAGCAGACCGCGAGCAACCTGCAGCAGGCTGCGTCGTCGATGGAGCAGCTCACCGGCACCGTCAAGCAGTCCGCCGACTCGGCGCGCCAAGCCGACCGCCTCGCGTCGTCGGCGGCCGAGGTCGCGGCACGCGGCGGCCAGGTCGTCTCGCAAGTCGTCTCGACGATGAACGACATCAACGCCAGCTCGAAGAAGATCGCCGACATCATCGGCGTCATCGACGGCATCGCGTTCCAGACCAACATCCTCGCGCTCAATGCTGCGGTCGAAGCCGCACGTGCGGGAGAGCAAGGTCGCGGCTTTGCGGTCGTCGCCGGCGAAGTGCGCAACCTCGCGCAGCGCTCGGCCGAAGCGGCGAAAGAAATCAAGGCGCTGATCGGCGCCAGCGTCGACAAGGTCGACTCCGGATCGCGGCTCGTCGCCGACGCCGGCAAGACGATGCAGGAGATCGTCGGCTCGGTGCAGCGCGTGACCGACATCATCGGCGAGATCACCGCCGCGTCGTCGGAGCAGAGCGACGGCCTCACGACCGTCAACAGCTCGGTGGCACAGCTCGACAAGATGACGCAGCAGAACGCCGCGCTGGTCGAGCAAAGCGCTGCCGCCGCCGAGAGCCTGAAGGACCAGACCGTGCGCTTGTCGCAAGCGGTCAGCGTGTTCCGCCTGCACGACGCTGCGATCGCGCATTGAGCCCGTTCCGATTCATCCACCCCAAGCCGTTCAAGGACCCCGCATGAAATCCGCCACCCGCTCCGCGCTGACGCTCGCGGCCAAGCTCCGCCTCGCCGCCGGCATCGCCGTCGTCGCCTTTCTCGGCGTGGTGTCGATGATGGTCTTTCGCAGCTACCAGTCGCTGATGGACGAGAAGCTGCACATGACGCGCAGCATGGTCGACCAGAGCATCAAGATCGCCGACAGCTACTACCAACTCGAGAAGTCGGGCCAGCTGCCGGCTGCCGAAGCCAAAGCCAAGGCGGGCGCCGAGATCAAGCAGCTGCGCTACGACGGGAAGGAGTACGTCTGGGTCAACGACATGCACCCGACGATGGTCTTCCACCCGATCAAGCCCGAGCTCGACGGCAAGGATCTGTCAGACATGAAGGACCCGAACGGCAAGCTGCTGTTCATGGAGTTCGTCGCGACCGTCAAGGCCGACGGCGCCGGCTATGTCGACTACCTGTGGCCGCGCCCGGGGTCGACCGAGCCCGAGCCGAAGCGCTCGTACGTGAAGGGCTTCGCGCCGTGGGGCTGGGTCGTCGGCTCGGGCGTCTATGTCGACGATGTGCTCAGCGTCGCGAAGAAGGAAACCGCGATCGCGTTCAGCGCCGTCGCGCTGCTCGCGGTGCTGTGCATCGTCGGCATCGAGCTGCTGGTGCGCCGCCTGCAAGCGCGCTTGAACCAGGCCAAGGAAGTGATGGACGCGGTGGCTGCGGGCGACTTGTCGAAAGCGGTCGACCCCGGCGCGCAGGACGAAGTCGGCCATTTGCTGACGCAGGTGTCGACGATGCAATCGCGACTCGCCGACCTGGTGCGGCAGATTCGCAGCTCGACCGACAGCATCTCGACCGCGTCGACCGAGATCGCCTCGGGCAACCAGGATTTGAGCTCGCGCACCGAGCAGACCGCATCGAACCTGCAGCAGGCTGCATCGTCGATGGAGCAGCTCACCGGCACCGTCAAGCAGTCCGCCGACTCGGCACGCCAAGCGAATCAGCTCGCCTCGT
>VBCQ01000223.1 GCA_005882155.1 Betaproteobacteria bacterium | reverse complement strand
TGGGCTGAATCCAGCACGGCGCTTCTTGCGTAGAGATCGGCTGCCCGATCTCTTCGCCCAGGAGCCCCATGCCGCCATCGCGCGCCGCCCGCATCGCCTTGCCGCTGTTGACGGCAGCAGTGGCGCTACTTCGGGCCGCGCCCGTTGATCGAAGGCAACAGCGTTCGCTCGCACGGCAGCGCATTGCTCAACGCGCGCGTCGGCTACCGAATCCGGCCCGATGTTCGGCTCGAGCTCGAAGCCTTCAACCTCGCCAAACGCAAGGCATCGGCCGTCGACTATTTCTACACCTCTCGACTGCCCGCCGAGAGCGCCGAAGGCAAGGCCGACATTCACTTCCATCCCACCGAATCGCGCTCGTTTCCCGTCACGCTGGTCGTGAACTTCTAGGCATCTTGTGCAGTGCCGCAGGGCGTGATCGGCGATCCTCCCGCTATCATCGATTTAGGGGGACACGCATCCGGATGGGCCGGTCGCGCTTGCAAAGCCAGCGGCCCCGGACAAAGATCAGAAGTCACGGCAAGCGCCACGAGCGTCGCGCTGGTGAAGGAAGAGAATCCATGACCGAGACGATGCAGTCACCGCCTGCCGAACAGGCTGCCCGCGCGCGCGAATTGATCGCAACGCTCGGGCTCGTCCAAGGCAGCTTCGGTGCGGTGCTGTTCAGCCTCATCGAGCGCCTCGAAGCGCCGTTCGCGATCAAGGAAATTTCGTCGGGCCGCTACGTCCACGTCAACCTGCGAATGGCCGCGGTCTATGGCCGTACGCCCGAGCAGATGGTCGGCCAGACCGACCTCGAGCTGCTCGGCTCGGAGCTGTCGGCGCCGCTGCGCTCGGCCGAGCAGTCTGCGTTCGCGCAGGCCTTGCCGTTCACCGCCGAGCACCGTGTCGAGCGTGATCGGCAGCGTCGCGACTTCAACGTGACTCGCGTCGTGTTGCCGGTCGCGACCGGTGCCGCGCCGCGCCATCTGTGCAGCGTGTGGATCGAGACGACGGCAACGCGCCAGCGCGACCAGCAGCTCACCAACGCGCTGCAGCAGCTCGAGCAGCAGCAGATCGCGAGCGAAACGCTGCGCCGCGAATCGCAAGACCAGGCACTGCGCGACAACGTCACCGGCCTGTACCAGCGAGTTCACTTCGACGACCAGCTGCGGCGCGAGGTCGACCTCTCGTCGCGCGAGCACCGCGAGTTCGCGCTCGTTTCGATCGTGCTCGATCCGCTGCCCGAGAACGCTCGCGCGCTCGGTGCGCCGGCGCGGCTGCGCGTGCTCGAAGCGCTCGGCCGGCTGCTGCGCGGCAACACGCGGGCGATGGACGCGTCGTGCCGGCTCGACGAAGACCGTTTCGCGATCCTCTTGTCGGGTGTCGGCCTCGCCACCGCGCATTCGCGGATGGAGGGCCTGCGCCGCCAATGCGCAACGCAGATCGTCGTGCTCGACGGCCGCGACCTCGGCTTCAGCGTGTCGATGGGCGTCGCGAGCTTTCCGCACACCGCGCACTCGCAGGAAGACCTGATGCAGGCCGCCGACCTTGCCCTGGCCGAGGCGCAACGGCGCGGTGGTAATCACGTCACCTTGGCGAGCATCCGCTTCGACACGGCTTAGCCGATCGCCTTGTAGAGCATGTAGGCGGCCAGCGCGAAGAGCAGGCCGGCGAAGGCGTACTTCAGCTGAGCGATGTCCATCCGGTGAGCCGTGTGCGCGCCGAGCGGCGCGGTCGTCACGCTCGCCAACGAGATGATCAGCAAGGCCGGCAGGTAGATGAAGCCGAGCGTGCCGCTCGGCATGTCGTGCAGCGACCAGCCGGCGATGACGTAGCCGACGGTACCGGCGAGCGCAATCGGAAAGCCGAGCGCTGCCGAGGTCGCCACTGCGTTGTGGATCGGCACGTTGCACCAAGTCATGAACGGCACCGAGATGAACGCGCCGCCGGCGCCTGCGAGCGACGACAGCACGCCGATGCTGCCGCCGGCGCCGAGCATGCCCGCGGTGCCCGGCAGCTGGCGCGTCGGTTTGGGTTTCTTGCCGATGAACATCCGCAGCGCCGAGAAGCTGATGAACAGCGCGAAGAACAGCGCGAGCACGCGCGCCGGCAACGCCTTGGCGATCTGCGCGCCGAGCAAGGAGCCGACGACGATGCCCGGCGCAAGCAGCTTCACCACGTCCCAGCGAATGGCGCCGCGGCCATGGTGCGCACGCAGCGATGACAGCGACGTAAAGCAGATCGTCGCCAGCGATGTGGCCACCGCCATCTTCACGATGTAGGCCTCGGGGAAGGCCTTCAGCGTCAGCAGAAAGGTCACGAACGGCACCATCAGCATGCCGCCTCCGACACCGAGCAGTCCGGCGAGAAAGCCGGCGAACGAGCCCAGCAGCAACAGTTCGGCGACGAGCTGCCAGCCGAGGTCGAAGCTCAAGCGGCGTCCAGCAGCTTCATCACCGCGCGCCATTCGGGCGCCGTGACAGGCGTGATCGACAGCCGGTTGCCGCGTCGAAGCACCTGCATCGTCGCGAGCTGCGGCGCCTCGCGCATCTCGGCCAGTGGCAGCAGGCGCGTCTTGCGAACGAGCTTCACGTCGACATGCAGCCAGCGCGGATTCTCGGGTGACGACTTCGCATCGAAGTACGGGTTCTTCGCATCGAACTGCGTCGCATCAGGATAGGCGCTGCTCGCCACTTCGCAGACGCCGGCGATGCCCGGCTCGGGACACGACGAGTGATAGAACAGCACGCCGTCACCGACGCGCATGTCGTCGCGCATGAAGTTGCGCGCCTGGTAGTTGCGCACGCCGACCCACGGCACGCGATGCGAAGGCGCGCGCACGAGGTCATCGATCGAGCACTCGCTGGGCTCGCTTTTCATCAGCCAGTAGGCCATGGGGAAACGGGGAGTGAGAGTGAGGTGTCCGCCGCGAACCGTGAGCCGCATTCCTGAACCCGGGGATTCAGGTGGGCGAGGTCAGCGAGGCTTCGGGTTCATCTGACGCGAGACGATCACGCCTGCCGGGCATTGTTCCAAGCCCTTGCTCTAAGAGCATCGGTTCAAGGAAATATAAAACTCACGCGAACGCAACGGACGAAAACATTCTACGCCGCGACGGCGCGTTCATCAGAGCAATTGACCATCGGCACCGAGGGCTTGATCGACGCGACGAATCAGCGCATCGATGTGCGCGCCGCCGACCGAAATTCCGTCCGACGCGAGCCCTGCATGCGGCCGCTCGGCGAGCGCGTAGGCGAGATTCAGTGCGGCGAGCACAGCGATGCGCTCACGCGCCTTGACTTTGCCGGCATCGCGAATCGCGCACATCTCGCGATCGACGCTGTCGACCGCTTCGAGCAGCGGCTGCTCGCCGCCTTCGGGGCAGCCGAGGATGTAGCTCTGGCCCATGATCGTCACTTCGAGCTGCTTCATGTCGCGCCGTCTCCGTCGTCCAGGCTCGCGGCCAATGCCTTGTCGGTGGGCAGCCGCTCGAGCAGCGCGTCGATGCGGCTGCGCGCGGCGTTGAGCCGCGAGCGCAAGCTGTCGCGCTCTTGCGTGACCGCTGCGAGTTGCTGCTCGAGCAGCGCATTGGTGCGCTTGATCTCCTCGTGCCGCAGCAGCAGGCGCTCCACCCGGTCGGCGAGTTCTTCGATCTTCGACATGGCGCGGTGGTCAGTGTGTGAAGAGTCTCGATTGTATGAGCCCGCTTACAATCTTCGGCGTTGGTGCCCGTGCCGGGTGTTCATTCCGGCACAGTTAAACGGGAAGCAGAAGGGACTCGTCCCGAATCTGCGCTGCCCCCGCAACGGTACGGCGGACGAAGAGAATTTCACTTCCGCTCTTGCGCACATGCCACTGGAGACGCTGCGTCTCTGGGAAGGTCGCAAGGGTCGCTCCGCCAGCCCGGATACCGGCCAACAGGGGGTGATGCGCTCGCGCGTCACCGAACGCTGCGCACCCGCGGGGAACCGGGAGCAGGCACCTTCTGTCCGGATTTCAACATGTCTCGTTCTCCTTGGGTGCTGCGCGCACCTGCCGCCGCCGTGCTCATGGCCATGGCGGCCTGGCCCCTCGTTTCTTCATCACAAACTCAACGCCTCGAGCCGGTCGTCGTCACCGGTACACGCGAGCCGACGCCGCTCGACTGGCTCGTCGCCGATGTCGTCGTCATCGATTCGCAGCGCATCCGCGACTCGAATGCCGACTCGATCGAAGACCTGCTGCGCCGCGAAGGCGGCATTCAGCTGTCGCGCAACGGCGGCCCGGGTCAAAGCGCGAGCGTGCTGTTGCGCGGCACCAGCGCGAGCCACACCGTGGTGCTCGTCGACGGCGTGCGCATCGGCTCGGCAACGCTCGGTCAGACCGATCTGTCGGCCATCAGTCTGGCGCAAATCGAGCGCATCGAAATCTTGCGCGGACCCGGCTCGAGCCTGTACGGTGCCGACGCGGTCGGCGGCGTGGTGCAGATCATCACGCGACGCGGCAGCGGTGCGCCGCAGTTCGCCGCGCACGCCGCCGTCGGAAGCTACGCGTCGAGCGAAGCCGATGCGTTTGCGAGCGGCGCGACGCAAGGGTTCGACTATGCAGCGAGCGTGAGCCGCGAAGCGAGCGATGGTGTGTCGGCGGTCAAGCCCGGCGACACCTTCGGCTTGTTCAATCCCGATCGCGACGGCTTCAAGCGCAGCAGCATTCAACTGCGCGGCGGCTTCAGCTTCGCGCCCGGTCAACGCATCGGTGCAAGCATCGTCGACAGCCGCTTGCGCTCGCAGTACGACGGCGCCGAATACAACCCGCCGACGTTCGCGCCCGATCCATCGCCCGACTTCCGCATTCGCTTCGACACGCGCGTCGGCTCGATCGACTACCGCGGCGCGCTGTCGTCGCAGTGGACGACATCGCTGCAGCTCGCCGAGCAGCGCGACGACTTGGTGAGCGGCGGCACGAGCTTCAGCCGCTACCTCACCGAGCGCAAGCAAGTCACGTGGCAGAACGCGTGGACGCCGGCGGCAGGGCAGCAAGTGGTCGGTGCGCTCGAGCATGTCGATGAAACCGTGACCGCGCCGTTCCCGGCGCCGCAGCGGCGCAACAGCGCCGCGGTGCTCGGCTACACCGCGCAGCTCGGCGCCAACAAGCTTCAAGCCGATTGGCGCCACGACCACAATTCGGTCTACGGCAACGTCAGCACCGGCAAGCTGGGTTGGCGTTTCGATGTGCAGAAAGACTTGAGCCTGCGCGCCGTGGCCGGCACGGCGTTTCGCGCGCCGACGTTCAATGACCTGTACTTTCCCGGCTTCGGCGTGCCCACGATTCGTCCCGAGCATTCGCGCAGCGTCGAAGTCGGCGTGGCATGGAAGAACAGCGTCAGCAGCGCTGGCGCAACGCTGTATCGCAACGACTTGCGCGACATGATCGGCTACCAGCCCGACCGAACGTTCTGCCCTGCAGACCCGAGCTACGACTTCGGCTGCGCGGCCAACGTGAGCCGCGCGCGACTGCAAGGCGCGACCCTGACCGCATCGCATCGCATCGGCGCAATCGGCGTGCACGGCACTGTCGATTTTCTCGATGCGAAGGATCGCAGTACCGGCCAGCGTCTCGCGCGTCGCGCGGCGCATCAGGAGACCTTCGCGATCGACTGGACCTCGGGTCCATGGACCTTCGACGCGAGCGTGCTCGATGTCGGCGCGCGTCCCGAAGGCGGCGTGCGGCTCGCGGGCTATCAACTGCTCGACCTGAAGGCGCGCTATCGCATCACGCCGAACTGGCAGGCCGAAGCGAAATTGCTCAACGCCACCGATCGCCGCTACGAGCCGGCGCACGACTACCAGTCGCTCGGCCGCCAGGCGTGGGTCGGCATCCGCTACGCTGGCGGAGGACTCTGATCTTCACACCGCATGGAGCACTCGACTTGGCGTAGCTTTGCAGCGCTCGCGCTGCTCGCCATGTCCGTCTGCGCGCTCGGCCTCGCCGCCGGTTCTTCGGGCTGGGGCTGGGCTGCCTCCGACATCGTCTGGCAGATCCGTGCGCCGCGCGTGCTCGCCGGTTTCGGCGCCGGTGCGGCGCTCGCGCTGTCGGGGGCGCTGATGCAGCTGCTGACGCGCAATGCGCTCGCCGACCCGTATGTGCTCGGCGTGTCGAGTGGGGCTGCGGTCGGCGCGTTGTCGGCAATGCTGCTCGGTGGTCTGAGCACGGCGGCGTGGTGGTCCGAATGGAGTCTTGCCGGCGGCGCTGCGGTGGGGGCGCTCGCCGCGACGCTGCTGCTGCTCGCGCTGTCGTGGCGCGTGCTCGCACGCTCCGGCTTGTCGGGCGCGCAGGAGGCGCCGGTGTCGCTACTGCTGATCGGCGTGATGATCGGATCCGCCGGATCGGCGATCGTCACCACGCTGCTGACCTTGGCACCCGAAGCGCAATTGCGCGGCATGGTGTTCTGGCTGTTGGGCGACCTCAACGGCGCGACGCATTGGGCGGCGGTGTGGGTCGCGCTCGCGATCGGGCTCGCACTGAGCTGGCCGTGGGCGCATCAACTCGATTGGCTGGCGCGCGGCGACGCATGGGCCGCCACGCTCGGCGTGCCGGTCGTGCAGCGTCGGCGTCAAGTGCTGATCGCATCGGCACTGGCCACCGGCGGCGCAGTCGCGACCGCGGGTGCGATCGGCTTTGTCGGTCTCGTCGTGCCGCACGCATTGCGCTTGATCGGGCTGCGCAGCGCGCCGCGGCTCTTGCCCGCCAGCGCGTTGGCGGGCGGCAGTTTCGTCGTTCTTGTCGATGCGGCGGCGCGGACGATCGTCGCACCGCTGCAGTTGCCGGTCGGTGTGCTCGCCGCGGCGATCGGCGTGCCGGCGTTCCTCGCCTTGCTGCTGCATCGTCCACGTGGAGCAATGCGATGAGCAAGCCGCTGCGCTTCGACGTGAGCGGCTTGTGCTTGCACGCCGGTGGCACATCGGCTGGCCGCGTCCTGTTCGACGGCTTGTCGTTCAGCGTCGCTCAACACGAGCGCTGGGTCGTGCTCGGCCCGAACGGCGCGGGCAAGTCGTCGCTGCTCGCAGCGATGGCCGGCGTGTTCGCGCGCACGCGCGGCGAGCTGATGCTGCAGGATCGACCGCTGTCGGATTGGTCGCCGCGCTCGCTCGCCGACTGGCGTGCCTGGTGCCCGCAGTTCTGGGCCGATCCGTTTCCCGCGAGCGTTGCCGAGACCGCCAGGATCGCGATGCATCGCGGCGCGTGGTGGACCGTGCAGAGCGACGACGATGGCGATGTTCAGCGTGTGCTCGACGAGCTCGATCTCGCGACGCTCGCGCACGCCGATGTGCGCCAGCTGTCGGGCGGCGAGCGCCAGCGCGTGGCGCTGACCACCGCGTTGCTGCAAGGCGCGCCTTTGCTGCTGCTCGACGAGCCGGCGTCGCACCTCGATCTCGCACACCAGCAACTGCTGCTCGGCGTGCTGGCGCGCCACGCGGCCAATAGGGGCGCGGTGGTCGCGAGCCTGCACGACATCAATCTCGCGTGGGACTTGGCCAGTCACGCGGTGCTGCTCGACGGCCGCGGCTCGGCGATCGCCGGAACGCGTGACGCGGTGATGACGCCGCCGCAGTTGTCGCGCGTCTTCGGCGTGGCGGTCGACCGCGTCGAGGTCTGCGGGCAGACGCGGTTCTGGGTCGGCCCGCTGCGCAAGGCAGCGAGCTCGTCATGAGCGCATTGATGCGCCTGATCGCGCTGCTGTTCGGCCTCGGCCATGCCGCGGCGATCGCCGCGATCCACCTCGACGACGCCGGCAGGCAGGTCGACATCGCGAGTCCGCCGCAACGCATCATCACGATCGCGCCCAACCTCACCGAGCTGGTCTATGCGGTGGGCGCCGGCGCTGCGCTGATCGGCACGGTCGACACCAGCGACTATCCGCAAGACGCAAAGGCGGTGCCGCGAATCGGCAACGCCGAGCGGCTCGACATCGAGCGCATCGTCTCGCTGAAGCCCGACCTGATCTTGGTTTGGCTGCACGGCAACCCAGGGCGCGAAGTGGCGCAGCTCGAAGCTGCGGGCCTGCGCTTGTTCTATCTCGAGCCGCGCCGTCTCGACGACGTGCCGCGCGCGATCGAGCGGGTCGGTGCATTGCTCGGCCACGAAGCGCAAGGGCGCGACGCTGCTGCGGATTTGCGCAAGGCCTTGAACATGCTGCGCGAAACCCATGCCAACGCCGCGCCGGTGACAGTGTTCTACCAAGTGTGGTCGCAGCCGCTGATGACGCTCAACGATCAGCATCTGGTCAGCGACGTGATCGCGCTGTGTCGCGGGCGCAATGTGTTCGGCGCTCTGCCGCAGCTCGTGCCGCAGCTGTCGATCGAGTCCGTCGTCGCGGCCGATCCCGAAGCGATGTTCACCGCCAGCGAGTTCGCCACCGTCGGGCCGCAATGGCGGCGTGACCCTAAGCATCGCGCCTTCGCGACGTGGTCGCGCTTCGCCAAGCTCACTGCGGTGCGGCGCGGCTGGATGTTCGCGATGGCCGGCGACGTGCTCAATCGCCAGGGGCCGCGCATCGCGCAAGGTGCGGCGGCGGCGTGTGCCGCGCTCGACGAGGTGCGCAAGGAGCGCGGCCGCTGAAGCTCAGTTTTTCGCGTCGAGCGACATCGGCATCGTCACGAGCCGGTTCGGCGAGCTCGTCTCCCACAACGCGCCGGGGTCGGTGTCGACCTGCGACGTGACGGCATGCAGCAGGCTCAGGCTCGCGCGCGACGCCGTTTTGCGCAGCAACTGCAATTGACGCTGCGTCCACGCCATCGTCGCGCCGACTTCCTCGCAACTGAAAGTGCCGAACAGCATGCCGTTGACCGAGAAGCCGACGTCCATCATCGAGTAGACGTCGCTCGGCACCAGATACACGGCGCCGAAGCACACCGTCGCGGGGTGGGTGCGCGCGTCGGGCGCGACGACGCAGCCGTCGCGCAGCAGCGCTTCGAAATACGGCTCCGAATTGACAGTCGGCAAATCGGCAGGACTGACGACTCGGCTTTGCGCGGCGTCGTACATCGCGAGGCAGCGTAGCGCGCGGCCCGCCGGGGTATCGACCAGCATGCGCACGCCGGCGCGGGAGCAGCCGATCTCGGCAGTGAGCTGGCGGGTGAAGAGATCAAGGAACTGCGTGCGGTCGATCTCGCCGCGTTCCAGCATGCCGCAGATTTTGTGCAGATCCGAGAGAGCGGGCATTGCCCGATTGTCAGCGGCCGCTTCGCGCTGCGGTACTGCAAACCCTTTCAGGTGCCTCGTGCTTCAATGGGCCGATGTGAACAATTCACGCGAATCGCAATAGCGTGCGACAGCGCACTGTGGACACAGCGGCTTGCGGGCGAGGCAGACGTAGCGCCCATGCAGGATCAGCCAATGGTGGGCGTCGACGAGGTATTCCGCCGGCACCCGTTCGAGCAAGCCGCGTTCGACCTCGAGCGCATCCTTGCCGGGTGCGAGCCCCGTGCGGTTGCTGACCCGAAAGACATGCGTGTCCACCGCCATCGTCGGCTCGCCGAAAGCGACGTTGAGCACCACGTTGGCCGTCTTGCGCCCGACACCGGGCAGCGCTTCGAGCGCCTCGCGCGTTCGCGGCACTTCGCCGCCGTGTTGCTCGACGAGGATGCGGCAGGTCTCAACCAGGTTGCGCGCCTTGTTGCGATACAGGCCGATGGTCTTGATGTACTCGGTGAGCGCCGGCACGCCGAGGGCCAACATCTTCGCCGGCGTGTTCGCGACGGCGAACAGTCGGCGCGTCGCCTTGTTGACGCCGACGTCGGTGGCCTGCGCCGACAGCAGCACCGCGGCCAGCAACTCGAAGACGTTGGTGTATTCGAGCTCGGTATTCGGCTCGGGGTTGGCCGCTTTCAGCGTCGCGAAGAAGGGTTCGATCTCGGAGTCTTTCATCGCCTGACATTGTGGCAGCGCCCGCGACCGGTCCTCGGTTGGCGGATACTTGCCGCGAGCCTCAACCGTCTGTCACGGGGTGCACCATGCGCTGGAAACTCCCTCTGGTCCTGGGTGTCGTCGTCGCGCTGGCGGCGGGGTTTCTTCTGTTCCGCCAGAGCGCTCCTCCGGTCGCGACCGAGAAGCCGACCGCAGCGCCGCCGGCGCGAGCGCGCATTGCCCTGGTCATGAAGACCCTGACCAGCCCGTTCTTCGTCGAGATGGAGAAAGGCGCGCGCCGCGCCGAGGCCGAACTGGGGGTGGACCTGCTGGTCAAGACGGCGGCGCAGGAAACCTCGATCGAGCAGCAGATCGCGATCATCGACCAGGTCACGCGCGACAAGGTCGATGCGATCGTCATCGCGCCGGGCGACTCGTACCGGCTGGTCCCGGGGCTCAAGAAAGCGCAGGACGCAGGCATCGTCATCGTCAACATCGACAACATCCTCGATCCCGAAGCGTCCGCCAAGGCTGGCCTGACCAACGTGCCTTTCATCAGCGTGGACAACAAGACGGCTGTCTACAAGGCGGTGAAGCTTGTCGCCGGGAGCGAACGCGCGCCGACGCAGGCGGCGATCATCGAAGGCATACGCAGCGCCTCCAACGCCGAGGACCGCAAGCAGGGTGCGCTGAAGGCGTTTGCGGAGAGCCCGCAAGTCAGCGTCGTCGCCAGCGAATCGGCCAACTGGAAGATCGACGACGCCCACGAGGTCGCACGCAAAATGTTCACGCAGCACCCGCGGATCAGGATCCTCGTTTGCGGCAACGACATGATGGCGCTCGGGGCGATACGCTATCTGCAGGAGACGAAGAACAAGTCGGTCAAGGTGATCGGCTACGACGCGCTGGAAGAGGCACGACAGGCGATTCGCGAGGGCTGGCTCGCGGCCAGCGTCGACCAGCAGGCCGCGCAGCAAGGCTTCATGGGAGTCTCGTACGCGGTGCGCATGCTCAAGGGCGAGCGCTTGCCGGCGCGGACCATGCTCGACACCGAGGTGGTGACCGCGCAAGCTCCTTCAAGCGACAAGAAGTGAAGCGCGAAAGTGCGAAGGGCGCTTCAACGCGTCGGCGTCGATGCCGGCTTGCTGTCGTCACCGCCGGCACTGGCGGGCGGAGAACTCGCCGCCGGCGACGTAGCGGCCACGACGGCCGCTGACGGCAACGACGGGTCCGACGCGGGCGTCGTCGCTGTCACCGCACCCACTTGCTGCGACACCTTCGGAGTCGGCACGTTCGGCGTCGGCGACTTCTTGTCGCAGCCCGACATCGCTGCGACCGCAAGGGTCGCGATCAAGAGCAAGCTGTTCATGGCGCTCTCCTGTTCGCCGCGTGACTTCGACAAGCCTACTCGCGCGACACCACCAAGGGCCATCGGACCGGGCCGAAACCGCTGTAGGAAGAGGCCGACACGCGATGCGTCTCGTTGCTGACCCGCAGCGTCATTTGTCGTAGGCTCCACGCGATGCGCCGATTGCCATTCCAAGCTGTTTGCGTGTCCCTGGTCCTCATCGCGGGCCGAGCTGCCGTGGCGGCCGACGCGTCTGAGGAGGAAGAGCTCGCCCGCATCTACGGCGACAAGTCGTTCGTCTCGATCGCCACGGGCACGAGGCAGAACCTCACACGCGCACCGGCGGTGGCCACGGTGATCACCGCGCAGGACATCGAGGCGCTCGGCGCAGCCGATCTCGACCAGGTTCTCGAATCGGTGCCGGGGCTGCATGTCTCGCCGCTGCAGACCTACGCCGGCAAGCCGATCTACATCTTTCGCGGCATCTACAGCCAGTACAACCCGCAGGTGCTGCTGCTCGTCAACGGCGTTCCGATGACGACCGTCTACCTCGGCGACCGCGGTGACGTGTGGGCCGGCATGCCGCTCGACAACGTCGCGCGCATCGAAGTGATCCGTGGCCCCGGGTCGGCGCTGTACGGCGCGGATGCGTTCGCCGGTGTCATCAACGTCATCACGAAGAGCGCGGCCGACATCGCGGGCTCGCAGCTCGGCGTGCGCGTCGGATCGTTCAAGTCGCGCGACGCGTGGGCGCTGCATGGCGCATCGTGGGGGCCGTGGCAGGTCGCTGCCTACCTGCGCTACGGCCGCAACGACTTCGAGACGCGGCCGATCGAAGCCGATGCGCAGACTGGGCTCGATGCGCTGTTCGGCACCCATGCGTCGCTCGCGCCGGCGCCGATCCGCGTGGGCTACGAGGCGTTCGATGCGCAGCTCGAGCTGACCAATGGCCCGTGGCGCTGGCACGCCGGCTACAAGCGGCGCAGCAACGTGCAGCTGAACGCGCTGGCGTCGGCGCTCGGCGGCGGCGACGTCGATGCCGAGCGCTTCACCACCGACCTCGGCTACGACGCGCCCAACGTCGCGCCCGACTGGGACCTGAGCCTGCAGGCGAGCTATCTCGACTACAACAAACAGGCGCGCACCGTGCTGTTCCCGCCGGGCGCGTTCGGCGGCGCGTTTCCGAACGGAATGATCGGCACCCCCGAGCACTGGGAGCGCGGCACGCGGCTGTCGGCATCGACGATCTACAAAGGCTGGCAAGACCATCGCATCCGCCTCGGAGTCGGGCGCGATTGGCTCGCGGTCTACAAGACACGCGAGACGAAGAACTTCGACCTCGTCTTCGTCCCCGGCATCGGCACCGTCCCGACGCCGCTGCCGACAATGGTCGACGTCTCGGACACCGCGCCCTACCTCAGGCCGCACGCACGCCGGGTCAGCTACGCCTACGCACAGGACGAATGGCAGCTCGCGCCCGACTGGAGCCTGACGGCCGGCCTACGTCACGACCGCTACACCGACTTCGGCGGCACGACCAACCCGCGTCTTGCGCTGGTCTGGGCTGCCGCTTACAACATGACCGCGAAGCTGCTTTACGGCCGCGCGTTCCGCCCGCCGTCGTTCACCGAGCTGTACAACATCAACAACCCGGTGGCGCTCGGCAATCCGAACCTGAGGCCCGAGACGATCGCCACGAGCGAGGCCGCTTTCGCGTGGCAGCCGAGCGCCGCACTGCGCTGGAACCTGAGCCTGTTCCGATACCGCATGCGCGATGTGCTGCGCTTCGTGCCGAATGCCGACCCGACGACCGGAGCAACGGCGCAGAACGCCGGCGGCCAAAAGGGCCGCGGCTTCGAGATCGAAGGCGCATGGGACGCGAGCAAGAGCCTGCGCCTGTCGGGCAACTACGCACAGCAGCGCTCCATCGACGAGCCGACGCAGCAAGACGCCGGCATGGCGCCGCACCATCATCTGTATCTGCGCGCCGACTGGCGTGCGCGGCCGGGCTGGCTGCTCGGCACGCAGTTCAACTGGGTCGCAGGCCGCGAGCGCCAGCCCGGCGACACGCGGCCGAAGATCGCCGACTACCGAACCGTCGACCTCACGCTGCGCACCGACAGAAGACGCCAGCCATGGGACTTCGCGATTTCAGTACGCAACCTCTTCGACGTCGACGCCCGCGAGCCGAGCGCCGCGCCTGGGTTGATCCCGAACGACTTGCCGCTGTTGTCGCGCAGCGTTGTCTTCGAGGCGACGCTCTCGTTCTGAGCGTAGCCGGCCTTTGGCCGGCTACGCGGCCATTGCCTTCGCCAATTGTTCTTTGACCAGCCGCAAGATCGCTGTCGACTGGTACGCGCTCGCCAAAGTATGCAGCCGATCAGCGAGCGGCCGGTAGCGCGGGTCGAGCGACGCGATGTGCACGGCCTGGTCGCGAATGTGGCGCATGTTGCCGGCGAGGGCGATCTGGTGCAGGGCTTCGAGTTCGGCGAGCGGCGGCGCGACGAAGGTCGACGCGGTCTCGTCGTCGGCAGTCGTTGCGCGGCGCCGGCCTTCGACCACCCAGTGCAGTGCCAGCTGCTGGCCGATTTGCGCGAGCAGGCTGTCGCGCTCGAGCGGCTTGGCGAGGAAGGCGTTGGCGCCCGCGGCGAGGCTTTGCGATCGCTCGGTGGTCGACGCGTTGGCCGAGATCGCAATGACCGGCACGCGCGCCCATGTCGGGTTCTGCCGCATCCGCCGCATCGCCTCGAGGCCGTCCATCACCGGCATCAGCACGTCCATCAACACGAGGTCGGGATTCACGTCGTCCATCTGCGCGAGGGCTTCGCTGCCGTCGGCGGCTTCGCAGGTCTCGAAGCCGAGCGGGTGCAGCATGTCGAGCAGCATGTTGCGGTTGCTCGCGACGTCGTCGACGACCAGGAGCTTGCGACGCGGGCCCTCGTAGCCGACGAGGCTCGGCGCCGCCGGCGATGCGGCCGCGGCTTCAAGCAGCGGCACGACGAGATCGAACCAGAACAGGCTGCCTTTGCCGGGGCTGCTGTCGACCCGGATGTCGCTGCCCATCAGGCGCACCAGCTGGCGGCTGATCGCGAGCCCGAGGCCGGTGCCGCCGAGCCGGCGCTGCGCCTCGCCGACCTGCTCGAACGGGCGGAAGATGCCGTCGATTTGGTCGGGCGCGATGCCGACGCCGCTGTCTTCGACTTCGAAACGCAGCGTGGCTTGCGCAGTGCCGCCAGCGACGCATCGCACGCCCAGTCTCACCTGGCCGCGGTCGGTGAATTTCATCGCGTTGCCGAGCAGGTTGAGCAACACCTGGCGCAGGCGCTTCTCGTCGACCCGCACTGCCTTCGGCAACTCGGTGGGCATCGTCAAGTTGAACGCGAGATTCTTTTCCTCGGCCTGGATTCGAACGATGTCGGCGATCGCCGGCAGGAACTCGACGAGACTGACTGCGCTCGGGTCCAAGTCGAGCTTGCCGGCCTCGACCTTGGCCAGATCGAGCACGTCGTTGATCAGCATCAGCAGATGCTGGCCGCTGTGCTGGATCGTGCTCAAGCCGCTCGCCTGTCGATCGGTCAGGCCGGCATCGCGCTGCAGGATCTCGGCGTAGCCGAGCACGGCGTTCAATGGCGTTCGCAGCTCATGGCTCATGCTGGCCAGAAAGACGCTCTTCGCCCGGTTCGCGACCTCGGCGCGCTCCTTTGCGGCGATGAGCTCTGCCGTGCGCTCCTTGATCAGCTCTTCGAGGTTGTCGCGGTGCCGGCGCAGCTCCTCTTCGGCGTGCTTGCGTTCGGTCGCGTCGGTGACGAAGCCTTCGCTGTACAAGACCTTGCCCGTGTCGTCGCGGACCACGCGAACGCTCGATGACAGCCAGACAACGCTTCGATCCTTGCGATAGAACAGAAAGTCGCGCCCGGCGACGGCGCCGCGCTCGAGGATCTCGGGCAAGAAACGGTCGCGCTCCTCGGCGTGCACATACAGCTGCTCGCGGATGTTGGTCACCGAGACGAGCAGGTCTTCGGGCGAGTCGTAGCCGAGGATGCGCGCCATCGCCGGATTCGCGCTCAGCACCCGGCCGTCGAGCGCGACACGCCAGATGCCTTCGACGGCGTTGGCGTAGATGCCGCGGTAGTTTTCTTCGCTGCGGCGCAGGCCGTCGAGCGTCTCGCGCAGCTTGTCGGTCATCAGGTTGAACTTTTCCGCCAGCACGCCGACCTCGTCCCAAGAGCCGATGCGCGCGCGGCTCGTCAACTCGCCGGCAGCGATCTTTTCGGCGGTGCGCGCGAGTTCGGCAACCGGTGCGGCGATGCTGCGTGCCACGTACAGCGAGGCCGCGATGGCGATCAGAAAGACCAGGACGCCGACCACCAGAAACTGCAGCGTCATGTTGGCGATGATCGACTTCTGGCGTGCCACGTCGCTCTCCAGGCGTGACTGAGTTTCGAGGGTCAGGTCACGCAGGAACTGCCGAGCCTGACGCAACTGCGAATAGATCTCGAGCGTCTGCTCGTTGCGCGCGCGCGTGCTGGCGGCGCGCTCGGGCAGGGTGAGCAGACGCTCGTCGAGGCGTCCGATCGCCTGCGCGAGCTGAGTCAAGCTCGGCGTTGCCGCAGACGGCGCGTCTTGCCTGAGCGTCGCGAGCAGCGCGCGCACCTCGTCGAGGTTCTGCCGCACCTTCTCCTGCATCTCGAGATCGCCGACGACGAGCAACCTCTCCGCATTCGACTCGAGCGCCGACAGCGACACGCCGAGCGATTGCAGTCGCCCGGTTCGCTGGCCATGCGGCAGGATCTCTTCGGACACCTGCTTGACCTGGCCGAGCTGCTGGTACTCGGCCAGCACCATCGCGAGCACGAGTGTCGCCACCATCACGAAGCCGAAGAAGATCTTCCGCTGGATCGACGAGCCGATGAAGCGCAGCGGGCTCATTGATCGCGGACCACCGTGGTGGCGTTCTTCAGCATCGCCGGCGTGAAGACGATGCCGAGCTTCTCGGCGATCACGAGGTTGACGCCGAGCGCGGCCTTCTTGTTCGGCACGACCGGATAGTCCGACGGCGGGTGGCCGCGCAGGATACCGAGCGCGACTTGCGCCGCGAACTCGCCCTGCTCCTCGGGGATCTTGCCCATCGTGATCAACACCAGCGGCGTCATGTAGCCGTCGACGTACCCGGTCGGAACCTTCGTGTTCTGCACGATGAAGTCCTTGGCCGCCTTCTCGTCCCATCCTGCGATGCCGGTGTAGTTGCCGGTCAGCAGCATGTCGGCGCTGCTTTGCAGCGCGACGAAAGCCTGCTTGAACTCGTCGAAGGTCTTGACCAGCCGGACCTGCATCTTGCCGCCGAAGAAGCGCTCGTTGTAGGTCGCGACGACCTTGGCTTGCGTCGGCGTGTCGCCGCTCAAGTAGGCGACGCGGTCGCCCTTGGCGTACTCGCGCAACGCACGCACGAGCGGGTCGACGAGGTCGACTTCGAGCATGCCGGTGATCGTCGGCGTCGGATAGCCGTAGGCGGTGGCGTCCCAGTTCACGCCGGCAAAGACCACTGGCAGCTTGGTGTTCTTGTAGAACGGCACGACCGCGTATTTCTGCGCCGCGTCGTCGGTGGCGATCAGCACATCGGGATTGAACGCGTCAACAGCGGCTTTCGCTTTCAGTCCGGCTTGTGTCGCGAACGCATCGCCGGGGTTGCGCGCCACGTCCATGTGGAAGGTCTGCAGCGCGACGCCGCTGCCTTGCAGCGTGCTCTGGATGCCGCGGCCGATGCCGTCGTTCCACGGGTTGCCTTCGTGGTACGAATCGATCCAGAAGACTTTTTTGCCGGCGACGCTGGGCTGCGCGCCCACCGGTTGCTGCCCCGGCGTCACTGGCGGGCGCAACGCCGACACTGCCCACACGACGGTAGCCACGACCACCACGGCGCCCGCGACCCAACCGAGCGCCCGACCAGCTCGTATCGACTTCATGGCTCACCCCACGCTGTCTGCTTGCCTCGAACCGCTGAGGCCGCGCCGCCCTGTGAATCGTCTGACTGCAGTGTCGCTCAGCTCACGCCGGCTTTGTCCAAATGCTCTTTCACCCAACCGAGAATCGCCTTCGATTGATAGGCGCCGGCGAGCTCGTGCAGCTTGTCGGCGAACGGCCGCAAGCGCGGATCGAGGGCGGCCAGGCGAGTCGCCTGCTCGCGAATGCTGCGCATGTTGCCGCTCAACGCAATGCGGTGCAGGGCTTCGAGCTCCTGCGCCGGCGGCGCGACCAGCGCGGGTTCGATGCCGCGGTCGCGCTGCGCGCTGGCAGCGGTCGAGGCATCGCTGTCGCTGTCGATGATCCAAGTCAATTGCAGATGAAGACGCAGCTGCTCGAGCAGCGCCTCCTTGTCGATCGGCTTGGAGAGGAAGGCGCTCGCGCCCGCGGCCAGGCATTCGCCGCGATCGCGGTTCGACGCGTTGGCCGACACCGCGATCACCGGCAGCTGCTTCCACGCCGTGCTCTCGCGGAGTCGGCGTGTCGTCTCCAGGCCGTCCATCACCGCCATCACGGTGTCCAGCAGCACCAGGTCTGCGGACGACTCGTGCAGCCGCTGCAGCGCCTCGGCGCCGTTGCCGGCCTGCTGAACGTCGAACCCGAGTGGCGTCAGCATGTCGACGAGCATCGCGCGATTGCCGACCACGTCGTCGACGACCAGGATTTTGCGCCGCGGCCCCGCGTAGCCGCTGATCCGCGGCGCGGCGGGCAGCGCCTCGACGGCGGCGTCGAGCGACGGCGCGATGAGCTCGAACCAGAACAGGCTGCCGACGCCGGGCGTGCTCTCGACATGGATGTCGCTTCCCATCAGCCTGACCCATTGGCGGCTGATCGCCAGCCCAAGCCCCGAGCCGCCGAGACGGCGGTGCACGACGCCACCTTGCTCGAACGGCTGGAAGATGCTGTCGAGCTGATCGGCAGCAATGCCCACCCCGGTGTCTCGCACCTCGAAGCGCAGCCTCACGTTCGCGTCGCTGGCCGACATCCGCCGCACGCTCATGCTGACCCGCCCTCGGTCGGTGAACTTCACTGCGTTGCCCAGCAAGTTGAGCAGCACCTGGCGCAAGCGCTTTTCATCGACCTGGATCGCACGCGGCAGCTCAGGCGACGCCTCGAAAGAGAACAGCAGGCTTTTCTCTTCGGCCTTGATGCGAACGATGTCGGCGATGCCGCCCAGAAAGGTCGGCGGATTGACGGCGCCGGGAAAGAGCTCGGTCTTGCCGGCTTCGATGCGCGAGACATCGAGGATGTCGATGATCAGGGTCAGCAGATGCTCGCCGCTGGTCTGGATCGTGTTCAAGCCCAGCGCTTGGCGCTCGCTCAAGCCGCGATCCATCTTCAGGATTTGCGCGTAGCCCATGATCGCATTCAGCGGCGTTCGCAGCTCATGGCTCATTCGCGCGAGGAACCCGCTCTTCGCCTGGTTCGCGACCTCGGCCCGCTCCTTGGCGACGCGCAGCTCGACGGTGCGCTCTCGGACCAGGTTCTCGAGGTTGTCGCGGTGCCGACCGAGCTCTTCCTCGCGCTCCTGCAGCACGGCAATCATGCGGTTGAAGGCCTGCGCCATCACGCTGATGTCCTTCGGCCCGCTGACTTCGGCGCGCACGTTAGCGTCGCCGCGCTCGGCGCGTGCCATCGCGTTCGACAGCTGGGTGATCGGGCGCGTCAGGCGTGCTGCGAGCAGGCGAATCGCGATCAGAAAGACAAGCGCGAAGAAGAATGAGACCGCGATGTTGGTCAGGAAGACCTCGGTCATCATGCGCGACAAGGTGGCTTTGCTTTGCACGACACGCACGTAACCGAGCAACTCGTCGGCGCGCTCGACGACTTCGAACGGTGAGCTCGCGCCGCGCGTCCACACCGGCGCGACGAAGCGCCAGGCGTCATCGGTCTCGGCTTCCAGATACGCGTGATGCGGGGCCGGCGTCGCGAGCGGCGCATCGAAGGGAGTCGCCGCGGCTTTCGCACGCGCGACCAGCAACCGACCGCCGGCATTGTGGATTTCGACCTGCGTCACGTCGGGAAACGCGAGCGTGGCGGCGACCGCTTCGGCCGCGTTGTCGGACGATCCGTAGAGCAGCGCAAGCGTGCTGTGTGTGGCCAGACTGTCGGTGATGCGCTCGCCTTGGCCGACCAGCGTGCCGCGAATCTGGCGGCTGCCTTGCCACGAGCTGACGACCGACGAGAACAACGCAATGCACAGCACGCCCACCGTCATCGCGATGGCGAGCTGTTGCCGAAACGTCGTCGTTGTCGCCATGCGTCGGGTCTGTGACTCAAGGTTCAGGAAACACGATGTCGAAGCTCTGCTGGCGCCCGCCGAGATCGATGCCCAGATGATTCGCCGTGCGCACATTCACCGCAAGCAGAACTTCCGTTAACGGTTGCACGCCGCGCGCTGCAGCGCTGCCGACCGACAGGTAGCCGAGCGCCGAATTGGCCAGGCGCCGGCCCAGCGCGAGGTTGTTCGGATACAGCGCGAACAAGGCGCCTCGCTTGACATGGGTCACGCTGCTCGAAATGACCGGCAGGCTGCGATTCCAGGCTTCCTGCAGCACCAGCGGCAGCACGGCAGAGTCTTCGACTGTCGTCGTGTCCTGCGGCAGCCACAGCACGTCGCGCGCCGGGTCGGCGGCAGCGAGGATGTCGCGATACAGGCGGGTCGCGGTCTTCAAGTCTTCGGCTTCGGTGGCGACAAGCTCGAGTCCGTGCACCCGCGCGGCGTCGCGCGCCAGACGGATCAGCCAATCGTTCTGGTGCGGGTCGTAGACGACGACGACGCGCCGCGCGCCGGGCAGCAAATTCTTCAGCCGCGCGAACAGCAGCGCCGGATCCGGCGCGAGGCTGTGTACCACCGCACTGCGCGCCTCCGGTTGCGGGGCCGACAGCACGCCGCCGGCGACGACGCCGATGTCGCGGTCCAGCGCTGCGCTCGCCTTGAGGCCGTTGCGGCCGAGCGCGATGACGACGTGGATGTCCTGCCGGCGCAATTGCGCACCGAGCTCCTGTGCATTGACGTTCGCGCCGACCGCGACGCGAACGACGTGTCCTTTGGCTTGCTCTTCAATGCCGTCGATGATTTGCGTGAAGACGCTGCGATAGGGCTCGCCGATGTCAGGGAAGATGACCGCGATGCCTTGTGCAGCGTCAGGTGCAGCGAACGATTCGCTCGCTTGCCACAGTCCCGCTGCCAGCGTCAGCCAGCGTATCGCGATCCAGAGTGCACGATGGGCGACGAAGGCTGTCATCGGCGATCACTCTTTGCGGGCGCGTGCACGCGCGATCGCGGCCTCGATGACGGCGCGCTTGCCTTCGAGCGCTTGTTCGTCGGTGATCTTAGAGTGGGCTGCCAGATCGTCGAGCGAGGCTTGGGCTTTCGCAGCGAGCCGCTCGTCGTGCTCGTACTGCTCGCGTTCGAGGCGGAATTGGTGGAACGCGTAGCGCGATCGCGCTTCTTGCGCCTGTTCCTCGCTCCACGCGCGCCAGCCGGTTCGCTCTGCCGTGACGTTGACGAGCGAGATGCAGTCGACCGGGCAAACCGGAATGCACAGCTCGCAACCGGTGCACAGATCGTCGATGACGGTGTGCATCACCTTCGGCCCGCCGATGATGCAGTCGACCGGGCAGGCTTTGAGGCACAGCGTGCAACCGATGCACCAGGCCTCGTCGATGACGGCGAGCGCTCGCGGGCCCTCGTGGCCGTTGGCCGGGTTCAGCGCGATGACCGGGCGACCGGTGATGCGCGCCAGCCGGGCGATGCCTTCGGCGCCGCCGGGCGGGCATTGGTTGATCGCAACGCCTTCTTCAGCGATCGCTTTCGCGTAGCCGTGGCAATCCGGATAGCCGCATCGCGTGCACTGCGTTTGCGGCAGCGCGTCGTGGACGGCAGCGGTCAGAACGGCGGTGGAGCTCACCGCCGAATTATCACGACCTCGTCTTGACCCGTGTGCCGTTGACCTTGCGCGCGGAGCGCTTGCTTGCCGCCGGCTCCTGGTGGCTCGCGATGAAGTCGCGCACCGCCGGGTAGACGTTCTCGCGCCAGCGCCGGCCGGAGAAGATGCCGTAGTGTCCTGCGCCTTCGACGTCGTAGCGGAACTGGCGCTCGCGCGGAACGCCGGTGCACAGCTCGTGCGCCGCATGCGTTTGGCCGGCGCCGGAAATGTCGTCGAGCTCGCCTTCGAT